>JBBIHL010000193.1:0-6238 GCA_037447075.1 Candidatus Eiseniibacteriota bacterium
GTTATCGGCAGCCGGGCCGGCGGACTTGGGGAATGCGGGAGCGCCCGGCGGGGCGTGGGGTGTCGCCGGGCCTTACCGGCGCCCCCGCCTGCCCCGCAGCTCGGCGGCCATGGCGGAAGCCGCCAGCACGGCGCTCAGCGCGCCGACGAGGGACGGGTTCATGGTGAACCCCATCCCGCGGCTCACCGCCCGCACGACGACCAGGCTGCCTGCGATGCAGGCGAGCAGGGTCAGCGGGATCTGCCAGATCAGTTGCCTCGCCTTGGTTGCCACTCCCCCTCACCTCCTTGGATCGCCAACGCTCCTACCGGCCGCGCCCCGAGCTGCGGCGCGCGGCGGCCGATCCCGGCTCGCCGCGCAGCCGCCCCGCGTCCTGGAGCGCCCGCCGCAGCAGGAACTCGATCTGCCCGTTCAGGCTGCGCAGCTCGTCGCCGGCCCAGCGCTGCAGCGCCTCGAGGACCGCGGGGTCCAGGCGCAGCAGGAACGGGCGCCGTTCAGCCATGGTTCCCGTCTACTGATAGAGGGTTCCGGTGTTCACCACGGGCTGCGTGTGCTGATCGCTGCACAGCACCACCAGCATGTTGCTCACCATGGCTGCCTTGCGCTCGTCGTCCAGCGTCACCACGTTCTTGCGCGACAGCTGGTCCAGCGCCATCTCGACCATGCCCACCGCCCCCTCCACGAACTTCTGCCGCGCGGCCACGATGGCGCTCGCCTGCTGGCGCCGCAGCATGGCGCCCGCGATCTCCGGCGCGTAGGCCAGGTGGCTGATGCGGGCCTCCATCACCTCCACCCCCGCCTTGGCCAGGCGGTCCTGGATCTCCACCTTGAGCTTCTCGGCGATCTCGGCCGTGTGGCTGCGCAGCGAGACCTCACTTTCGGCGTGCTGGTCGTAGGGGTAGGAGGTGGCCAGGTTGCGCACCGCGGCCTCGGTCTGGACCTGCACGAAGTTCTTGTAGTCGTCCACCTGGAAGACGGCCTCGGCGGTGTCCACCACCCGCCACACGACCACCGCGGCGATCTCGATGGGGTTGCCGATGTGGTCGTTCACCTTGAGCCGGGAGCTCTCGAAGTTGCGCACGCGCTTGGAGACCCGGATGCGGTTGGTGAACGGGTTCACCCAGTGGAATCCGGGCCGCGTCACCGTGCCCCGGTAGCTGCCGAACAGCAGCACCACCTTGGCCTCGTTCGGGGTCACCACGAACAGGCCGTTGAAGGACACGCCGGCGGTGACCAGCACCAGCAGCGACGCCCAGCCGGAAGCTCCCCAGCCCGACCGGGCCGCCCCGATCAGCCAGAAGACCGAAGCGATCGTGACGAGGATCAGCAGCACCAGCATGAACCCGCCCGGCAGCGACCGGGCCTCTGTCTCGCGGAACATGGGCACCTCCCGGGTTGATGTCACCATGATACTATGATGATATCAGGCGTCAAGTGGGTTCTCTCCGCGTGCGGGGAGGCGTCGGGGCCCAATCAAGAGCCGGTGGGGTAACGAGTTGGCTGCCCGGAGCGCCGCAGTCGGACGCGGCCCTACCCCCCCACCTCCAGCAGCCGGGCGAACACCGCCAGGTAGTCCCGGGCCTCGCGCGGGAGCAGGAAGTTGGCCCGCACGTGCCGCTCGCCGGCCTCGCCCAGGTAGCGGCGCAGGGAGGGGTTCCGCAGCAGGCGCGTCACCTGGTAGGCGGCGCCCTCGACCGAGCGCACCAGCAGCCCGGTGCGCTCGTGCATCACCTGCAGCGGGATGCCCCCCACCGCGCTCGCCACCACCGCCCGCCGCTTCCACAGCGCCTCGCTCACCGTGAGGGCGAAGCCCTCGCGCAGCGACTTCTGCAGCACCACCGCCGAGGCCCGCTGCAGGGCGTTGATGTCGCGGTGCGAGTCGGGCGGCAGCTCCAGGACCGTGACGTCGGTCATCCCCGCGGCGCGGGCGCGCACCTCGGCCAGCACCGCGCTCCCCTCGGGGTCGTCGGCCGCGCCGCCCCCGGCCAGCACGAGGTGCGCGCTCTCCTGCCGGCGCGCCAGCCGGAAGGCCTCGAGCACGCCGAGGGGATCCTTGAGGCGGTCGAAGCGCGAGACCTGGGTGACCAGCGGCGCGCGCCCGGGCACCTCCAGGCGCTCCAGCACGGCGCGGATCGCTTCCGGCTCCAGCTCGCGGTTCTTCTCCGAAAGCGGGTCAATGGAGGGCGGGACCAGGTAGGCGGGCGCGGGCAGCGCCGGCACGAAGGCGGCGGCCGAGAACACGGTGGCGTCGTAGCGGACCACCCAGGGGGCGAGGAACGCCCACACCTCCGGGTCGGCGTGCGTCAGGTCCACGTGGCAGCGCCACACCCAGCGCTGCCCGGCCCGCCGGCGGTGCTCCACCAGCGCTACCGGCTGGGGGTCGTGGATCATGACCAGGTCGCCGTCGAGCGCCAGCTTCGCGGCCTGCGCCCGGCTCCATTCCCGGAAGTAGTCGCGATCCTCCCCGCCCAAGGCGCCCGGCTGGCCGTGAAGGGCGTTGTGGATGCCCTTGGTGACGGCGTAGAAGCGCGGGGCGCCCTCGATCACCTCCCAGGTGGTGGGCACGCCGGCCTCGTTGAGCAGCGGGACCAGGCGGTGGAGGATCTCGGCGACGCCCCCGCCCGCGGCGGTCGAGTTGACCATGACGAGCCGGTGTCCGCGCAGGCGGCGGGCCACGCCCTCCAGGGCGCGCAAGGCGGGGGCCCCGAGCGCCTGGCGGTAGCCCTCGAGCAGAGGAGGGCCGGGCGAGAGAGTCACCACGCTCATGGCGCCGACTCGCCCTCGCCCGCCGCGCGCCAGCGATCCATCAGGCGGCTCACCGCCTGCTTGCCCGCGCGGCGGCGCTCGGACTCGGGGGCCTGGGCGCGCGCCGCCAGCCGCCGGCGCAGCTGGCTGCGATTCCAGCGGCGCACCAGCCGCCGGCGCGCGTCCTCGAGCGAGAGCCCCCAGCGCGGGCAGTCCCGCAGCCATTGGGCGAGCGCCCTCTCGCCCTGCTGCTCCACCCACCCCTCGAGCGTGTCCTCGGCCTCGGGGTGCAGCAGCGGGCGCTCGTAGAGGTGGTAGAAGAGGCTGGCAGGCTCGGCGCCGCGCAGGTGCTCGACCAGCTCGTCCACGGTCCCGGGCGCGAGCCCGGCCGGCACCACCACCGAGTCCACGCCGTGAAAGCGGAACTCGCCCTCTTCCGGCGCGTCGCGGGTCAGGCGGGTGTTCTCCGGGATCGCCTCGAGCACCGCGAGCAGCGCGCGCCGCAGCCCGGCCAGGTGGTGGCTCTCCTGGGCGGCCGCGAAGGCCAGCCGCTCCGCGGTCTCGCGGTCCTGCACCACGCCCTCCACCCAGGCCGCGAAGTCGTTCGGGGGCAGCTCGTCGGCGTCATGGAACCGCAGCACGTACTGGCAGGCGTGGTAGAAGAGGCAGTCGGGCGCGGCGGCGGCGATGCCGGCACGCAGCCCTTCCAGGTTGCGGGCGCGCGCGCCGGTGGGTCGCACCAGGTGCACGACGCTGACGAGCTCGAATCCGGCCATGACGTTCGGCCGCGGGCGGCCCGGTCGGGGCCGCGCGCTAGCGCGGCGCGGTCTCCTCGGCGCTGCTGCGCAGGTACTCCACCACCAGGTCGCGCGCCAGGTCGCGGCAGCCCATCCCGAAGGCCAGGCCCGCGGCCAGCGCCACGGCCGCCACCGCGGTGAGGCCCAGGGCCATGATGAACTGCGCGGCCAGGCCCAGCTGCTCCAGCGCCAGGAGCACCGTGAAGCCCGCCAGGATCGCCACCACGATCTGGGCGCGCAGCCGGCTGCGCTTCACGCCCGCGCCCGCCAGCACCGCCCGCACCACCGAGCCGATGCCCATGGCGGCCAGCAGGCCCGTCGCCAGCACGATGGTGGCGGCCACCACCCGGGGCAGCACGTCGCGCAGCCGGTCCCCGACCGAGCGGGAGAGGTCGAAGCCCAGCAGGTCCGCGGCCAGCACCGCGGCCACCAGGATCACCATCCAGTGCACCACCCACGATACCAGGGCCGCGGGCTCCAGCCGGGCGGCGGCGCCGGAAGGGCCGGCCAGGCGGCGCACCGCCTCGTTGAAGCGCGCCACGCGCAGCAGCCACTGCGCGAGCCTCGACGCCAGGACCGCCACCACCCAGCCCACCAACAGCACCACGGCGGCGATCAGCAGGTCGGCCCCCACGGTGCCGAGCCCTTCGAGCACGCGCTGCAGCCGGTCCTGCAGCGAAGGGTTGAAATCCAGTTGCGTGCGGAACCCCGTCCAGTTCATAGCTCCTCCTCCCAGAGGAATGCCTCCGTCGGGTCGGCAGGCCCCACCCGCCGCCACGAGCGGTCTAGTGGGGCGCCGGGGTCACCTCGGCCCCGTGCGAGCGCAGCATCAGGCGCTGGGCGGTGTCCATCAACCCCATGGCCCAGTCGAAGATGTTGCTGCGGAACACGGCGTCGCGCAGCGCGCTCATGCGCGCGATGCGCTCCGACTCGGGCATGACGAGCGCCTGGTGGAGCGCCTCCGCGAGCCCGTCCACGTCGTAGGGCGTGGCGATCAGCGCCCGCTCCAACTCGCGCGACGCGCCGGTGAACGGCGAGAGCACCAGGGTTCCCTGCAGGTCGGTCTTGGCGGCGACGTATTCCTTGGCCACCAGGTTCATCCCGTCGTGCAGCGAGGTCACCGCGCACAGGTCCGCCATGCGGTAAAAGGGGACGATGTCGCGGAAGTCGTGGTGACCGATCCGCAGGAGGACCGCCTTGCGATCGCCCCGGCCGTGGAGCCGATTGATGCGCGCCGCCTTCGCCTCCACCTGGCGCACGACCTCCCGGTATTCGGGCAGCTCGACGCGGCTCGGGACCCCGATCTGGATGAAGGTGAAGCGCCCCCGCCAGCGCGGGTGCTTCTCCAGCAGGCGCTCCACGGCGTCGAGGCGCTCGGGGATGCCCTTGGTGTAGTCGAGCCGATCCACCCCCACGCCGATCTGCCCCTCGCCCAGCGCGTGCTCCTCCCGCAGGCGGCGGACCGCCGCGTCGGTGGCGGCGCTGTCGGCCAGGGCCGCGATCTCGGCGGCGTTGACGCCGATCGGGAAGTGGCGCACCCAGGTCCGGTGCCCGGCGCGCTCCACCGCCATGCGCTCGCGGTCCACGCGGGCCTCGAGCGCGTCGGCCACCGAGTCCAGGAAGTTGAGCGCGTGCTGGCGCACGTGCAGGCCGAGCACGTCGTTGGCGAGCAGGCCGTCGAGAATCTCGGCGCGCCAGGGCAGCCGGCGCAGCACCTCGGGGTTGGGCCAGGGGATGTGCCAGAACAGGATGCAGGGGAGGTCCGGCCGGCGCTCCTTGACGAAGCGCGCGCAGCAGGCCAGGTGGTAGTCCTGCAGCAGCAGCAGCGCCGGGCCGTCGCCGGCCTCCTCCAGCGCCGCCTCGGCGAAGCGCCGGTTCACGTCGAGGTAGCGCTCCCATTCCGGCCGGGCGAAGCGCGGCCGGACGTAGGCGATGTGGCACAGCGGCCACAGCGCCCCGTTGGAGAACCCCGAGTAGTAGAGCTGCTGGTCCTCGCGCGTGAGCCACAGGCGCCGCAGCGTGTAGGCGGGTCGCTCCGGGGGGACCTGCACCCGGCCGCTCGGGTCGGAGCGCTGGCGGTCCGCGCTGCCCGAGCCGTGGGCCACCCACACCCCGCGCAGCGCCGAGACCACCGAATCGAGCGCCACGGTGAGCCCGCCGGGGTTGCGGGTCCAGCGCACCCCCTGTTCCGTCCGCAAGTGGGAGTAGGGCTCGCGGTTGGAGACCACGATGAGCCGGGTGCTGGCGAGGTGCTGCCGCGCCCAGCGCAGCAGGTCCTCGTGGCTGGTGTGGGGTGGGGCGTCGCGGCGCACGCGCTCGCGGTCCGCGGCGCGGTGCAGCGCGGCCTTGACTCGCCTGGGGAAACTCGCCATGCCGACTCGCGATGGGTGGCGGCGCCCAGCGGCGGGCCCGCCGGGCCGTGCCGCGGGGCTCCCGGTTGGACTGACGCGGCCTGTGCCATGATACGCGACGCGCGCGCGCAGCGCACAAGCGCGAAGTTCCTGCCCATCCGGGCCGTGCGCGCAGGACGACGTTTCGGCGCAGTGCTCCCCCCGGCCGGACACGCTTGTCCCTCCGGCACGCGTGGCCGCGCGTCGTGCGCGGCCCCGCTCTATCCTCGGCGCGCTGCGCTCGTCCCGCGCTGCGCGCGCCTGCGGACGGCCGCTCGGGACGAGCGTGTCCGGCCGGGGGGTGGG
>JBBIHL010000194.1:0-6212 GCA_037447075.1 Candidatus Eiseniibacteriota bacterium
AGCGATTGAGCGATCAGGGGCTCATCTACTCGCCCAAGCTGCGGCCGAGGCCCAGTGGTGGTCTGTGGCTGGGGTGGGCAACAAGCGACGCGGCGGTAGCGTTCAGCGCCTATCGAGAGGACAGCTGGGATGGGATTGACAGCGTCAGGTGCGCCTATCGCACCACGGACCCCTACTTCACGGGCTACCTCAGCGTGAGCGCCGACCCCGGCGAGTACCCCGCCGTGACCTGGACCGCCTGGAATGGCCGCCGCGGCGGCACCAGCATCTGCGTGTGTGTTCCCACGGACTCGGGATTCGCGGTTGCAGACCATATGGAAGGCACCGAAGAAGGCCTGACGCCCGTGGTTGCTCGGGACCGCAACGGTGATGTGTGGGTAGCCTGGTGGAGGTACTGGGACGGGATCTTCTGGTGCCACACCTACACTGCCGTCACCGCCTCGTCTCCTCGGATCACGGGGACCGCTGGCAGCCGTACCGTGCGCTGGTCGCTCTCCGCCGCTGCACCCGGGAGCTGGTGGGCCGTATTGCGCTCACAGGATGGCGGCGACTTCGACGAGGTGACTAGGCTCCGCGCCGGGCCTGGCCTCGAGATGCAGTGGGCGGACTCTTCTCCCGCGGCGGGTCCCCTACGCTACAAGGTTCGCCGGGAATGCGTGGACCGCCGCTACCACTGGGAGAGCGCGGAGGCGGTCTGGCAGGGGCCGGCGAGTCGGCCCGTGGTTACCCTGCTTGACGGAGGCACCGTGCACGACCGTCTGGTGGTGCGCGTGAACGGGGCCGACGGCGGCAAGAGCCGACTGAGTCTGCTCGACCTCCAGGGACGCGAAGTCTACCAGGAGCTCAAGGACGTGCAGGACAGCACCAGCGAGACCTGGGAGCTGGAGCTGGACCGGGTGGCTCCCCCGTTGCGGCCCGGGGTGTATTTCGTGCGTGTGCGCGACAGCCGCGGTGAGGACTCGCAGGCCGTCAAGTTCGTGCTCTTGCGATAGGACGCCCGGCTCTCCGTCAACCCTTCCTGTCACCCGCCCCGGCCGCCCCGCTCACCGCGGGCTCGCGAGCGTGGCGAAGTCCCCCACCAGCGCGGCCGGGTCGGGCCCCACGATCCCCAGCGTGGCGAGCAGGGCCTCGGGCCGGTACTTCTTGCCCCAGCCCCACAGCCGCTTCAGCGTCTCCACCGCGGCCGGGTGGGTGAACCATCCCTCGCCGTGGGCGGTCTCGAGGTGCGCCCGCAGCTGGGCCTCGCCCATCCAGGCGCGCAGGTATCCCGCCGCGTAGAACCAGGGGTCCAGGTCCGCCAGGTACTCCTCGGGGTCGTGGCGCATCCCCAGGTGGCGTGTGAGGGTCTCGGCGTAGGCGCGGTCCATGCCCTCGAGCGTGCCCGCCTCGTGCAGCCGCATCTCGTAGAGCAGCTTGGCGGCCATGCGCCGCACCCCCCAGATGCGCCCCATCATCTGCTGCCCGCGGATCTCGGCCGCGTTGCCGGCGCCGAAGAAGCGGTCCAGGAACGCCACGCTCTCCACCAGCTGGTTGAAGAGGAAGGCGAAGATCTCGCTCTGCGACGGCTCCCCCAGGTGCAGCCACTCCACCTCGAGGGCGGGGTTCGCGAAGGCGTAGTGGTAGGCGTGCCCCAGCTCGTGCAGCAGCACGGCCAGGTCGGCCACGCCGCCCAGCGGCTTCACGTTCACGTAGACCTCGCGCCCGGGCTCCACCGGGGCGCAGAAGGCGCGGTCGCACTTCCGGGGGCGCGGCACGTCGTCCAGCCGGATGGCCGGGGTGCCCCGCAGCGGCACGCCCGCCTCGCCGGTCCACGCCTCCACCCGCTCCAGCACCCGGGCGGCGGCGAAGCGCGGATCGCCGTCGGCGGGACGGAACAGGAACGGCGCGTCGGCCCGGCTGCACTGCGCCAGCCCCACCCCCGTGCGCGCGCGGCAGAACTCGTCGAGCGGTCCCTCCAGCAGCGGCCGGGTGTCCTCCAGCAACTGCGCCATCTCGGCGGCCAGGCCGCGCAGCGGCATGCCCGTGGTCTCCTCGGCCGCCTCCCGGTAGCTGGCGTAGCCCAGGCCCCGCAGCGTCCCCCACGCGTCCTGCCAGATGCGGGCCCGCAGCGGCGTCAACTCCCGCTCCACCGCGCCGCGGGCGGCGTGGAGCTCGGCGCGCTCCTCGCGGGTCGGGAGCCCCCGCAGCAGGGTCGGGACCTGTGGGTAGGGGATCTCCTGCCCGCGCCAGCGCACCACCGCCCGGGCCTGCCGCGCCGCCAGCTCCTCGGCGAGCGCGCGCACGCGGGATTGCAGGTGCTGGTCCAGGGCGAAGCCGTGGAGCCGCCGGAGGCCCTCGCCCCCGGTGGCCTCCGGCGCACCGTCGCGCGCCGCGCGCAGCGCCTCCACCTGCTCCCGGGTGAACAGCTCCGCGTGCCGCTGGAAGATGGGTTCCAGCTCCAGGCGGTCCTTCTGGCCCGAGCCGTAGAGGTAATGCTCGCGGATGGTCTCGGCGATGAGCCGGCGCGCCTGCCGCCGGTAGCCGGCGAGTCGGTCAGGGGTCATGCGGGCGGCTGCAGCCGCGGGCCCCGGACGGGCGGCGCGGGGCGCGTCGCGGCGCGGCCCACCGTGGCGCTCACGGCTCGACGAACTTGTAGCCCACCTTGTGGACCGCCACGATGAACGGCTGCTTGAAGCCCGCCCCCAGCTTCGAGCGCAGGTTGGAGACGTGCGTGTCCACGGTGCGGGTGGTGATGCCCAGGTCCTCGTCCACCCCCCAGATCTCCTCGAGCAGCTCCTCGCGCGATACGGTGCGGCCGCGATGCTCGATCAGGTAGCGCAGCAGCTCGAACTCCTTGAACGAGAGCGCCACCGGCTGGCCGGCCTTCTTCACCTCGCGGGCTTCCAGCAGGACCTCCACGTCCTCGAAGCGATGGACGGTGTGGAGCGCCTGCGCGCCGCCCGCGGGCCCGCGCTCCAGCAGGCGCCGCACGCGCGCCAGCAGCTCCTTGATGCTGAACGGCTTGGTGACGTAGTCGTCGGCGCCCAGGTTGAAGCCCTTCAGCACGTCGGCCTCGAAGTTGCGCGCGGTGAGGACCAGCACCGGCACCTCCTTGCGGCGCAGGCGCAGCTCCTTCAGGACCTGGAACCCGTCCTTCTCGGGCAGCATGATGTCGAGCACGATCAGGTCGGGCTTCTGCTTGTAGGCGGCCTTGAGGCCCTGCTCGCCGGTCTTGGCGGCGATGACCTCGTAGCCCTCGTATTGGAAGTTGTGGACCAGGCCCTCGAGCAGGGCCTCCTCGTCCTCGACGATCAGCACCTTGGACATCGCGCACTCCTCCCGCGAACCCTTCTACCCCGTTTTGAGCGCGGGCGCCGCGGCCGCGGCCTCGGGCGCGGCGGCCGGCTCCGCCACCGGCAATAATAGCGTGAAGGCGCTGCCTTCGCCCGGCACGCTCCTCACCTCGATGCGGCCGCCGTGGGCGCGGACGATGTGGTCCACCAGGGCGAGCCCCAGCCCCGCGCCCTTGACCTCGTGCACCAGGCCGTGGTCGAGCCGCACGAACTGCTCGAAGATGCGGCGGTGGTGCTGCAGCGGGATGCCCACGCCGCGGTCGGCCACGGTGAGCGCCACCCAGCCGCCCCGCGGCTCGGCGGCGATGCGGACCTCCTTGCGCTCGCGCGAGTACTTGATGGCGTTGTCGAGCAGGTTGAGCAGGCATTGCCCCAGCGCCGAAGCGTCGGCGCGCACCGGCGGCAGCCCGGCCGGCAGCGAGACCTCGGTGCGGAAGCCCTGCTCCTCCAGGCGCGTGCGGAAGCTGTCCAGCACCTCGCGCGCCACCGACGGCAGGTCGGTGGGCGCGAAGCGGAACTCGCGCTTGCCGGCCTCCAGGCGCGCGAAGTCGAGGATGTTGTCCACCAGCTGGTTCAGGCGCTGGGCCTCGCGGCCGACGGTGCGCAGGAAGCGCTCCTGGTCCTCCGGCCCGCGGATGCGGCCCATCTCCAGGGTCTCCACCGCGAGCCGGATGAGCGAGAGCGGGGTCTTGAGCTCGTGCGAGACGTTCGAGACGAAGCTGGCCTTGTGGCTCGCCAGCTCCAGCTGCTGGGCGGTGTAGCGCAGCCCGAACACCACCGCCGAGGCGATCACCAGCACCATCAGCGCGATCAGGCCCAGCTCGAGGCCGACGAAGCCGCTGATCCACGCCACCGGCGCGGCGGGCGAGGCGGCCACCCGGACGGAGAAGCCCTGGAAGGGGCCGCTCAGCGCCTGCACCTGCGCGGTGGCCGCGTGTCCTCCCTCGCGCACCCGCGCCAGCTCCTGGCCTCCCGGGCCGAGCAGCGCCACGCTCAGGCTGCCCACCGACTCGGGGCCGCCGTAGATGAGGGGATTCTCGGGGAGGCGGGCGTCCACCACCTCGCTCACGTGCGTCTCCAGGAAGTGGCCCACGTCGATCCACCACCCGCCCGCGCCGATCACGTCGCCCTCGCGACCGTAGAGCAGGGTGCCCGCGAAGGCGCGCCCGGGACGGCGCACGGGGTCGAAGGCGTAGATCAGGGGCTGGCCTTCGACCACCTCGGCCTCCATGTCCATCAGCCGGTCCACCTCGAACAGGGTCGGATGCGCGAGGTCGCCCTCCTCCCGGCGCAGCGCCTCGCGGACCAGCGCCAGGCTGCCGCCGGCGCGGGCCACCTTCTCGGCCATCGCGACGGCGTTGTGGACCCGGTCGAACAGCGCCTGCTGCAGGCCGTTGTCCACCATGTGGGTCATGTAGCGGTTGTAGCGGGCGCTGGCGTCCTCCACCGCACGGGCGGTGCGCAGGGTCAAGGCGGCGCCGATCACCGCCAGCACCAGAGCCGGAACCAGCACGCCGACGGCGATGAGGACGGGGGTCCAGCGGGGCAGAGGCTTGGGGCTCATGGCGAGCGGGGAGCGTAGCACATCGAGGCGAGCCCGAACGCCGCGCCGCGACCCCCTCACCGCCACTCGCCGCTGGCCACGAACCCCGCCCAGTGGATGGGACTGGTGGGCGCCCCGCGGCGGCGGCGGTCGCGCAGCACCTGCAGCTCGGCTTCGCGCGCGGCGGCCGCCACGTCCCGGCCGCGGCCCCAGCGTGCCCGGTAGAAGGCCTTCATCCAGTCGCGGGCGGCTTCGTCCTCCACCGGCCAGAGGCTCATGAGCAGCGTGCCCACCCCGGCCACCTGGAAGGCGCGCCGCAGGCCGAAGACTCCTTCCCCGGCCCGCACCTCGCCCACCCCGGTGTCGCACGCCGAGAGCACGGCGCATTCGACGCCGGTGAGGTCCAGCGCGGCCACTTCCTCGGCGCTCAGCAGCCCGTCCTCCGCCTGGGGCCGCGCGCCGGCGCGCCGGTTGGCGCCCGCCAGGGCCAGCCCGGAGAGCGCAAGCGGATTGCCCGGGACGGGACCCGCCGCGCAGCGGTCCTCGAGGAAGAAGCCGTGCGTGGCGAGATGCAGCACGCGCCGGCCGGACGCCCCCCGCTTGAGCGCCTCCTCGGTGGCCAGAGCACCCGCCAGGGTCCGCGCCTCGCCGCGCCCGCCGGGCTCCAGCCGTTCCCACAGCCCGGCCACGTCGCGGATCTCCCGCTCCGCGCCGGGCAGCGGATCGAAGCGCAGCGCGGCCAGGTCCGCGCATGGAGCCTCGCCGGCGCGAGAGGCTGCCGCGGCGCCGGTGGCGCCTTCCCCGTAGTCCGGACCGCCCAGCGCAAGCAGCCCGCCCGGGCGCGCCGGACCCGGTGCGCGCGCCAGGTCGCGCTCGGCGGAAAGGCAGTGCAGCAGCGGGCCGCGCTCGGCGCAGTAGCCCCCCTCCAGGGGGAGCGCGCCCAGATGCACGAGGTGCAGGGACCCCTCGGGCACCACGAACACCCGCTCGGCCCCGGCCAGTGCCGGACCGAGCGCATCCCACACGCGCTGCCGCAGCGCCTCGCCTGCCCGGCGCAGGGCGGACTGGACCTCCGCCTCCTCCCAGGGCGCCGCCCGGGCGGAACCGCGCACCCGCGCGAGCCAGCGCGCGACCAGCGTGTCCACCTCGCCGGCCGGGCCCAGGGGCACGACCTGCGGCGCGGGGTCGCCGGCGCGCAGCGCGAAGGCGAGGAGGCGCGCCGGCGGCCCGGGCAGCCGGGAGCGCGCATGCGCGGGCGCGTAAACGGCATACGCGACCAGCGCGCTGCGCGCCGGCAACCGGGCCATGACCTCCCCCAGCCCGGCGAGACGCTCCGC
>JBBIHL010000195.1:0-6209 GCA_037447075.1 Candidatus Eiseniibacteriota bacterium
GCCTGCTTCGAGGCCCTCCAGCCCTGGGCCGGGCGGCGGCCGCCCCTCGATGCCTCAGAGCCATCGCCGCTAAGATAGTTTGCCGGTCAGCGGCATGATGTTGGGTTCACTGGGTCATAGAACCCCCACTGACGGGAGGTGCTATGGCCAGACGGGCCCGGCGGGATGTGAATCTGCTCCGGCTGGCGGAGTTGCTGCAGGCGCACATTACGCCTGCCTTGTGTCAGGCGGCCTTCGGGCGAGTGCGGCGGACCGAGCGGCAGCGGGCCTGGACGCTGACCACGCTGGTGCAGTTCTGGGTGGCCGTGATCCTGCGGGCGCCGAAGGCGTTGAGCCAGGCCTTGGCGGACGGCCTCGAGCAGCGCGACCCGCTCTTCCCGCGCGTGCCGGCCACGCCCGAGGCCTTCTTTCAGCGCTCCCGCGCTCCGTGCTCACAGCGGGGAAGGTCGGTACCCAGGGCTTCAGACTCATTTTCGACAGCAGCCATTGGCGACTCTCACGTTTCCGGGTAGTTAGCGAGCGCCGGGCGGACTTTGGCACTACACCGCCACCCCCCGGACGGCAGGAGGATCGGGGGCGCGTCCGAGCGGCGTGACGAGCGATGGGGGGCGCACACCAGCGGCGGCGAAGGCCTCGAACGCGCTCCCGCGCAGCTCGGTCCGGAGCCGGTAGTGCTGGCCGTCGAGCGTCAGCTCCACCGCCTGGACCTCCCCGAGATCGCGCATCAGGTCCGGCCAGGCGACGTCCACGCCGCGCTCGTCGAGCCGGCGCTGGAGGTCGACCTCCAAGCGGAGGGCCAGGAAGCACCCCACGATGTGCCCGATGGTGGTGTCGTCCCGGTGATGGAAGACGGGGCGCACCTCCAGTGTGCTCTTCGTCTCCCGGAAGGTGCGCTCGACCCGCCAGAGACTCTTGTACGCCCGGGCGACGTCGGCGGGGTCCAGCGCCGTGTTGGTGCGGAGCACGAACTTGCCATCGAGCCGGGCATCGCGCGCGATGGCCGCCCGGTCGAGGCTGACCGCGCCCCTCTGCACTCGCACGAACCGCGCGAAGCCCCGGTTGCCGAGCACGGCCTTGGGGCCGTGGGTGAGGGCCGCCTCGAGCTTGGCGACGATCCGCTCGCGCGCCGCCGCATCCTTCCTGGCCTCGACGGGGTTGCGACACACGATGTACCGCCGGTCGTCGACCACGACCTCCTTGACCTCGAGATTGTCGGCGACCGGCCGGTGGCGGCCCGCCCGCGCCAGGACCTCCTCACTGACCTCTTTCTGCTTGCGCAGCTTGCAGCCCACGATGAAGTCGAAGGGCGCGGTGGGGTGCCCCTCCAGGAGGGCCAGGGTCTCAGCGCTCACCATCCCGCGGTCGGTCACCACGATGACCCGGCCGAGGCGGAAGCGCTCGCGCAGCCGCGCGAGCAGGGCCACGAAGGCGGGGATGTCTCCCGTGCTCCCGGGCAGGATGTCCCAGGCGACCGGCCAGCCCTGCGGATCCACGGCGACGCACAGCACCACCTGGGGGAGATCCGGCCGGCGATCCCGCGAGTACCCGCGCCGGCGCAGCGGCGTCTCGTCCGTCCGGTAGATGTACGTGCTGGTGGTGTCGATGAACACCAGGTCGAGGGTCTGCGAGAACAGGTCCCGGTCCCGCCAGAAGAGATCGATCTCCAGCTCCGCCCGCACCTCCGCCAGCCAGCCGACGGTGCGAGAGAGGTGCTGGAGCTCGAGCGTCTCGAACCCCGGACACTCCGCCGTCCGCAGCCAGGCCGCCCCGTGCCGGTCACTGCCCGGCGCACAGAGCCGCTGCAGGGCGAGGGCGAAGCACGCCCGCTCGACGTCGAACTCGAAGCGGCGGCCCCGAGCCCGGGCGCGCAGGACCTCGGGCAGGCCCTGCATCTCCCACAGGCGCCCGAACACGAGGACCGGCCCCCATGCCCGGGCCGCCACCGCCTCCAGGCCTTCGGTCCGGACCCGTTCCACCACACGGAGCCGCTCGCTGAAGCCGGCGAGGGACTGGAGGAGCTGATCGAGCGTGCCGTCGGCGACGAGCTGGTCGCGGCGGCCCAGCGTCGCGATCACGCGCTGGCGCACGTGGCCGTGCTCGCGGCGGGACTCGACGATCTGGAGATACTCGCGCGCGTGCGGCCCGCTGCCACTACGCTTCACGCGCACGAACACGCCGCCATCATCGAGAGGACGCCACCGAATGGCAAGAAGAAAACGCGCGGCGCGCGGCCGCGTGGCACTACATTTCGCTTTGGCAACCGCCTGAACCGGCGCAACTCCGCGTCATCTCGGAAGCGCCCTTCTCACTGCTGTCGAAAATGAGTCAGATCCGGGCCGGGTTCATGCTCCGTGTGGGCGAAGGTGGCGCGGCAGTCGTGGCTGGGGCTGCTCCGCAAGGGGCGGCGCGTGATCGTGGCGGCGGTGGCCCAGGTGGACCCGGCGCGGGCCGTGGTCCTCGAGGCTGACTTCGTCCCGACGGCGGGCGAGACGGAGCCGCGGGACGACGGGGCGTTGCCGCGGGAGAGCGAGCGGACCGCGGCGCTGCTGGCGGCGGTGGCGGACGTGACGGATCCGACGGTGCAGACTCGGGGTGCAGGTGCGCACGATCTTGGCTGGCGAGGGCGACCGGGTGGTCAGCTTCGACGATCCGGACGCACGCTGGGGCTTCAAGGCAGCGGACAAGCCCTTCCTGGGGTACAAGGCGCACGAGAGCCTGGACCCGGACAGCCGGCTGATCACGGGGGTGGACGTGGTGCCCGGCAATGCGAACGAGGCGGTGCGCACGGACGTGGTGCTCGCGGCCGAGCCGAACGCCCCGCCCGCCGGGGGCGGTGATCGTCGGCGACGGCCCCTACAACAATGCCACGACAGTGGCGCAGGTGGAGGCGGCGGGCGGCCGAGCCTGCTTCAGCGGGCTCAAGGCCGAGCGCGTGAGCGACGCCTTCACCTATGACCCGGCGACGGATCGGATGGGCTGCGCCACGCAGAAGCGCTCAGTCGGCAAGGTGCAGGTGGACGCCGACGATCTCTACTACTTCTCGATGCGCGATTGCGTCCCCTGTCCGCGGGCGGCTACGTGCCTGACCCGAGGGGAGCGCGAGGGCCGGGCCGAGCCTCGACGCCGAGTGTATCTGTCCGACGTGCGGAAGGCCCGGGTCGTGGCGGAGGAGGCGGGCCGAACCCGGCGCCAGGCGCATGCCAAGCTGCGGCCGCGGATCAAGGCGAAGTTCGACGAGCAGATGCACCGCCACGGGCTGCGGCACGCGCGCTACTGGGGGCTGGCGAAGGTCACCGCCCAGGTCCTGCTCAACGCGCTGACGGTGAACGCGAAGCGGGCGGTCAAGCTCCTGGCTCTCCGGGCGCCGCCTCCGGCACCGCTGCCGAGTCCGGTGTAGGGAGGGGCGCAGGGCCGGACCGCAGGCACGGGCCGGAGCCCGAGGGGCCCGGGCGCGTCTGCGTGGCGCCTCTGCCCTGCCCGCCCGGGGCGCTCGAGCCGTCTGCCGCGGGAATGCGCCCGTCCCGGGTGCACTTTGTCTGCGGCCTCGGGGGAGGAGGCCACCGGGGGAGGAGGCCACCTTGACAGCAGCCGCCCCCGTGCGCTAAAAGAGACCGAGTTTATCAGACATGTCTGATGGGAGTGCCGATTATGGCGGATCGATCGAATCCGATCGAAGTCCTGGTGGCGGCGCGCGTGACGAAGGAGCAGCTCGAGCGCATGCGGGCGCTGCACCCGCGCCTGGTCATCCACGGCGAGCCCGGCGGGATCGCGATCATGACGGCCGATGAAGCAGCCCAGCACAACATCAACATCACCGGCCTGGACTACCCCGAGTTCCGGCGGGACCTCGATCACCAGGGCCTGCTGGCCCGTGCGGAGGTGCTGTTCGCCACCCGGATCCCGCCGGACGTCGTCAGGCGGGCCCCGCGGCTCCGCTGGATTCAGTTCACCAGCGCCGGAGTCGACCACCTCTGGCACCCAAGCCTGGGCGAGGCAAACATCGCGGTCACGACGACCCGGGGTATTCACGCCTACCCGATGGCCGAGTTCGTCATGAGCTGCGTCTTGGTGTTCGCCAAAGGGATCCCGCGCCTGCTCCAGCAGCAGCGGGAGCGGCGGTGGAGCAAGTTCCTGGTCGAGGAGCTCCTCGGCACCACGATGGTGCTGCTGGGAGTAGGGGAGATCGGCCGGAGCATCGCCCGGCTGGCGAAGGCGTTCGGGATCCACACGGTGGGCATCGGCCGGCGGGCGGCACGCGAGCAGGCGACCCCGGAGTTCGACGAGCTGCTGACCGCCGACGCCCTGCCGGGCGTGCTGGCGCGGGGTGACTCGGTGGTCGCGTCGCTGCCGCTCACGGACCGGACCCGAGGCCTGCTGAACGAGTGCATGTTCCGGGCGATGAAGCCCTCGGCGGTGTTCGTCAACGTGGGGCGTGGCCAGACCGTGGACGAGACCGCCCTCGTCCGGGCGCTCCGCGAGGGCTGGATCGGCGCCGCAGCACTGGACGTCTTCGAACAGGAGCCCCTTCCGGCGGAGAGCCCGCTCTGGAGCCTCGCGAACGTCCTCATCAGTCCGCACATGGGCTCCGACACGGCGCGCTACACGGAGCGGATGACGGAGGTGCTCTACGACAACCTGGTGCGCTACGCCGAGGGACGACCACTCCGCAACGTCGTCGATCCGACGGAGGGATACTGAACCGACCGACCCGGTGGGGATCCGGCCGGTTCCGGGGCTTCGGATGGCCAGAGGAGGAAGCATGATGGCGAACGGGATGCGGCGCCGCGACGTACTCAAGGGGATCGGCGGGATGGCCGTGGCCGGGACTGCGGGGGCGCTCGGGGCGCCCGGTGTGCTCCACGCCCAGCGTCGGTTCGACGGCGAGACGCTCCGAGCCCAGTTCTGGGCCGGCCCGGAGGGGCAGACGATCCAGACGCACGTCGTCGAACCCTTCATGAAGAAGACCGGGGCGCGGGTGGTGGTCACCGAGGGCGTCACCTCGATGTCGCTCGCGAAGATGCGAGCCGAGAAGGCGAAGCCGAACAACACCGTCTACCTGATCGACGACTTCGGCGTGGCGCCCGCGGGGCGCGAGGGCCTTCTTGAGCCCCTCGATCTCTCCCTGCTACCGAACGCGGTCGACGTTGATCCGAAGTTCTTCATCGAGGGGAAGGGCATCGGGTTCTTCACCGGTATCAATTCCATTGTGTACAACACGGAGCTGGTCAAGACGCCGCCCACTTCTTGGCGCGCGCTCTGGGATCCCCAGTACCGGCGGAAGATCGCCATCCCGCCGGCGACGCACGGCTCGTCCTTCCGGCTGGCCGTGATGGCGGCGATGTTGAACGGCGGGGACCAGTACAACATGGAGCCCGCCTGGGAGGCGCTGAAGCAGCTGAAGCCCAACGTCGCCTACATGGAGACGAACACGGCCGTACTCGCCGAGCTCCTGAAGAACGGAGAGCTCGCCCTGGCCTTCCGGCTCCCGTACTACTTCAAGGAGTACATCGCGAAGGGGTATCCGATCGGGGTGGCCGTCAACCTCCAAGAGGGCGTGTTCGCGAGCATTGCGTGCGCGGCCATCGCCAAGAACGCCCCCGACAAGAAGGAGCTCGCCTACGCCTTCGTCAACGAGTGCCTGAGCCCCGACGCCCAGGGCCGGATGGCGGAGGCGCTGTGGTTCGGGCCGACGAACCGGAAGGTGAAGCTCGCGCCCGAGGTGGCCAAGAATCTCCTGGCGACCCAGGCCCAGTGGGACAGCATCATCCCGCTCAACCTCGACAACCTGACCGCCCGGCGGGAAGAGTGGCTCCAGAAGTACACCCGGGCGTTGGCCTAGGTTCGGCAATGGCTCGGGCGGGGGCGCCGCCCCCGCCCGACCGACTCCCTCTGTCCTCCGTGGCCGCGACGGACGGCTCGAGGGGCTGCCGTGCCTGATCGCGCCGGACGCAGGAGCCTGGCGTGGCGCGCGGCCGGCTCCACGCTGCTCCTCCTCGCGCCAGCGTTCGCCATCACGGCGTCGCTCCTCGCGGCGTGCCTAGTGATCCTGCGCTACAGCTTCAACGCGTGGTCCCCGACCGGTGGCATGGTGACGACGTGGACCCTTGAGAACTACGTGGCGTTCCTTTCGGATTCGTTCCACTACACGGTGCTGGCGACCACGCTCCGGGTGAGCCTCGTGACGACCGCCGCGGCCCTGTTGCTGGGCT
>JBBIHL010000196.1:0-5961 GCA_037447075.1 Candidatus Eiseniibacteriota bacterium
ACCGCGAGAGCACGCCCTGGGGCTGGCGCGCCTGCGCCAGCAGGGCGAGCTGGTCCCGGCGCTGGGCGGCCAGCTCGAAGCGCCGCGCCGCCGCCGCCGCCGCCATCTCGGACTCGAGCCGTTGCTCCAGCTCGTCGTTGCGGCCCGAGAGGTAGAGCATCAGCCCCTCGACCAGCTGGCGGTAGGCCCCGGGGTCCACCTGGGCCCGGCGGGTGCAGGGACCCAGGCAGCGCCCGATATGGAAGTAGAGGCAGGGCCGGTTCTGCTTCTGGTGACTCTCGAAGTCGGCGCACGATCGCAGCGGGAACACCCGGCGGATCTGACGCAGGGTCCGCCGCAGGGTCTTGACGTCGGTGTAGGGGCCGAAGTAGCGGGCGCCATCCGACCTGACCTGGCGCGTCACCGAGAGGCGCGGCCACTCCTCCTGCACGCTCACCCGCACGTAGGGGAAGCTCTTGTCGTCCTTGAGCCGCACGTTGTAGGGAGGCTGGTGCTGCCGCACCAGCGTGGACTCCAGCAGCAGGGCCTCGGCCGGGTTGTCCGTCAGGATGACGTCGAGGTCGCCCACCCGCGCCATCAGCTCGCGCAGCCGGGGGTGGGCGTTCTCGCCCGAGAGGTAGCCCCGGACGCGGTGCAGGAGGCGGTTGGCCTTGCCCACGTAGAGCACCCGCCCGCGGCGGTCCTTGAAGAGGAAAACCCCAGGACTGGCCGGCAGATTCCGGGCTTTTTCCTCGAGCCTGCCCACGGCGCCTCCGGAGACACTGCCCCACACTGGCCGAATCTCGAACATACACCCCGTCCGCCACGAGCGGCAAGCGCGCCCCGCCCCGCGGGCTCCCCGGGTTCCGACCCAGCGGCGGAGCCGCACCGCTTGACACCTTCCCGAACCCACCCCTATCTTCCCGTGGTTTGCACGACCCCCGTTGTAGGGAGGAACGGCATGCCCCATCACGCATCCGCAGCCAAGCGGGTGATCACCAGCGAGCGCAGCCGCCAGCGCAACGCAGCCGTGAAGACCCGTATCCGCGCCGCCATCAAGTCCGTTCGCCAGGCGTCCGACAAGGCCGCGGCCCAGCAGGCCCTGCGCGGTGTCGTCTCGGTGCTCGACCGGGCGGCCGCCAAGGGGATCATCACGCGGCAGACCGCGAGCCGCCACAAGTCCCGCCTGGCCCGGCACCTCCAGCGCATGTCCGCCACCGCATGAGACGATGAGGCCCGTCGCGGCCCTGATCTGCGCCGCCAGCCTGCTCACCCCCCGCTCCGCTCCCGCCGCCGGGGTCACGCCACCGGCGGCTTCGCCTTTCGAGACCGTCGCCCAGCCCGAGCCCGCGCCGCGCTCCTATCTGGGCGCCTACCTGACCCTGGCCGCCGGGGCCGCCCTCGTCGGCGCGTCCTTCGAGATCCAGCGCCGGGCGGACCGCAGCTACGACCGTTACCTGGAGGAGACCGACCCGGCCAGGATCGAGCAGCTCTACGGCCGCACCCTGGCCTACGATCGCTGGGGCCGCGCGGCCCTGCTGGGCGGCGAGGCCCTGGTGGCCGCCGGACTCTACCTGCGTTTCCTCCATCACCCCGCCCCGCAGCGGGCGATGCTGGAGTGGTCTCCGCGGCGATGCGCCGTGTCCGTACGCTTCTGACCCTCGCCCCCCTCCTCGCCCTGGGCCTGGCATCCGCCGGATGCAGCGAGCGCCCGCGCGCCAACCCCTTCGATCCGCGCAACACCTCCACGGGCGGGCGCCCCCAGGCGTTCGCCGCCCTGGCGGGGTCCGGCCTGGTGCGGCTGGGCTGGCGGGGCGTCGGCACCGCCGGGCTGGTCGGCTACCAGCTGCTGCGGCTCGATCCGGGCGACTCGCTCTACCGGGACCGCTTCGGGCCGATCGGCCCCCAGGTGGACACCCTGGTGGACTTCTCGGTGCAGAATCGCAGCACCTACTCCTATCGGCTCTACTACGTCTTCGCGAGCGGCCCCGGCAGCCTCTACGCCGAGGACGTGGCGACACCCTCGCCAGTGCAGCCATGGGTGGTGCAGGTGAACCCGGGGTCACTGCTCCGTCTGAGCGCCGACGGCCGCCGCACCGTCTCGTCTGCGGGGGGCTTCTCGTCCCCCAACCGCGTGGCCGTCAACCCCGCGACGGGGCACGTCTGGGTGGCGAACACCTTCGCGGGCGAGGTGGTGGTGTTCGACGAGCGGGGCGGATTGCTGCGGCGGATCGGCGGCTTCGGCTTCCCCACGGCCATCGCCGTGGACGCCGGCGACGGCAGCGCGTGGGTGTGCGACGAGGGGACGCAGGGAGAGGTCCGACACCTCGACGAGGCCGGGCAGCCGGTGGGCCTGAACCCGACCTTCGGACCGCTCGACACGCCGACCGGCGTGGCGGCGGACCCGCGCACGCGCGACGTCTGGGTGTGCGAGCGGGGGGCGAACCGGCTCTTCAAGCTCGACCGCGACGGCTACCCGCTGCTGCCGGTCCCGCGCGACGTGCCGGGGCCCTCGCGCGCGGCGGTGGACTCCCTCACCGGCGAGGTCTGGGTCACGGACTTCGACGGGGGGCGCGTCTTCAAGTTCGCCCCGAACGGCGCCCCGCTCGACACGGTGAGCGGTCTCGCCGGCGCGCTGGGCGTGGCGGTGGACCACCGCCGGGGCCTGGTGTGGGTGGCCGGCGGGCGGGCGAACGCCGTGGTGGCGCTCGACCGCAATGGCAGCCCGGTGGCGCGGCTCGACAACGTCCTGGGACCGCGGCACCTCGCCGTGGAGCTCGGCAGCGGAGAGGCGTGGGTGGTGGACAGCGCGGACGAGCTGCTGCGCGTCGCCCCCAGCGGCGCCCTGGTGCTGCGGCGGGGCGGCCTGGCGGCGCCGGCGGACGTGGCCCTGGGTCCGTGAAGCCGCGTCAGTAGTTGAAGGCGAACACGAACTGCATGACCGGCCGCCGCTCGAAGGTGCGCAAGTCGCGGGTGCGCCACACCCAGTTCCAGCGCAGGGCCGGGTAGTAGCCGCCTCCCAGGTAGAGGCCGAATCCCGTCCCGCCGAGCCGCGTCACGGCTCCCTCCTCGTCGCCCCAGCCCAGGTACCCCAGCAGCGCGCCGCTCACGGTCGGGGTCTCCCAGGCCACGGGGACGCCCAGCACCAGGCCGCGCAGCACCGGAAAGCGGAGCTCCTGGGCCGCCAGCAGGGTGCGGGTGCCGGCCAGCGTGCGGCGCGGATAGCCGGGCAGGGCATAGGGCCCGCCCAGGTAGAAGCGCTGGCGGTCGCGCCCCAGGCTCACCTGGGCCTGCACCCGGGTGGCCGCGGTCAGAAACTGCAGGGGCTGGCGGTAGTGGCGCACCTCGCCGAACAGGGTGCCGTAGTCACCCGCGCCCGAGGTCAAGTCCCGGGTGTAGCCGCCGGCCAGCGCCATGCGCCACCCGCCGCTGGGCCCCAGCTGCGTCCAGCGGGTGTCGTCGTAGATCCAGGCCAGGAAGTTCGAGACCAGGTCCACGTCCCGGAAGTCGCCGTTCTGCAGCCGGTGACTGGAGGCGTGGCGCAGGACCAGGTTGGCGTCCAGGCGGGTGAACTTGCTGAACGGGTAGCTGGCCAGCAGCAGCGTGCCCACCCGCTTCTCGCGCCGGATGAGGTCGAGGTCCTGGTCGTAGAGCTGGGTCAGGCGGAACAGGCCGACCCCGTAGTTGAGCCGCTGGGACTGGTTGACGTAGGTGAGGCCGCCCTCGAAGCCGTCCCAGAAGTCGCCGAAGCGATCCGAGTCGTTGCTCAGGAAGATGTAGATCTGCTCGTTGCCCAGCACGTCCGACAGCGCGATCTGCCCTCCCCCGCCCACGCCCAGGCCCGGGTCGATCAGGATGCCGTTCTGCACCAGGTCCAGCCCGATGCGCCGCTCGTAGCTCTTGGGCGCGGCCCCGTCCGCCACCGGCGGGGGCGGGGTCTCGGCCGGCCGGATGCTCTCGGGCACGGCCGGCAGGGTGTCCGGATCCACCGCGAGCCAATAGACCTGGAACTCCACGGCGTTCTCGCCGGTGAAGATCACGCGGTGGGGTCCCGCCCAGTCGGGATCCATCGCGGGCCCGATCAGCCGGGTCAGCCGGCGGGACTCGGGCGGCCCGCCGGCGGGACGCACGTAGAGGTCGCTGCTGCTGTCGCGCGTCGAGCGGTAGAGCACCCAGCGGCCGTCGGGCGAGAACGCGGGCTGGCGGTCGTCGCCCGCTCCGGGATCGCTCATGCGCTCGATGGCGCCGGTCTCGAGCGAGAGGCGGTGCAGCGAGTAATGCCCGTCCGCGTCGGAGCGGTCCGAGGCGAACCACACCCACCCCCCATCGGGGCTCACTTCGGGATCCAGGTCGTCGAAGGGGTCCCGGGTGAGCCGTTCCAGCGTGGGGCGCCCGCCGTTCCACCGCGCCTGGTAGAGGTCGCACTGGCCGCTGCGGTCCTGCGCGCCGAAGATCACGGCGCTGTCGCCCGGGGCCAGCGCGGGCGAGTGGATGGCCACCAGCGAGGGGAAGTCCATGGTGCGGCGGACGCGCCCGCGCTCGTCCAGCACGTAGAGCACGTCGCGGCCACCCCGCTTGGACACCATCGCCAGGGCACCGGAGGCGGAGACATCGGGGCGATTCTGGAAGAGGTGGAAGGACTCGAAGCGCTGCGACAGGCCGCCCCGCAGGAGTCGCCGCTCGGCGCGCCTTCCGCCCCGCGGCTCGCTCAGGACCAGGTCGGTGGCCCCGTCGTTGGCGGCGAAGTAGACGACGCGCAGCGCGGTGTCGGCCGGGCCGCGCGCCGGGAGCGCCCGGCAGCCCAGGTTGAAGCGCCCGCGGCGCGTCACCCGCGCGGCGGCCTCCGGCGCCGTCTGGCGCGTGGCCACGGTGGGGTAGTAGCGCCGGCGCAGGCTCTCGAACCAGCGCTCGTCGAGGTCCTTGAGCGTCTCGCCTAAGGTGATGCGCACCACGGTCTCGAAATCGTCGGCGCGATACCAGTTGTCGAGCAGGTCGAAGACCTTCTCGCTGCCGTAGTCCTCTGCGATCTTGAGCAGGAAGGACTGGCCCTCCTTGTACATCAGCACCGTGCCCTCGATGGCGTCGCTGCGGGTCACGGGACGCGCCCGTCCCGAAACCACCGCGTCGCGCATCAGGCCCTCGGCCTCGGCGTCCCAGGTGGTGCCGCAGTACTCGGCCAGCCCCTCGATGAACCAGAGCGGCGGCAGAAACCCCTGGCTGCGGCGGTGATCCCGCATCACCCGGGTGATCTTGGCCAGCATGTAGGCATGGGCGAGCTCGTGCCGCGTCACCCACACCAGACGCCGCCAGGAGCCGGTGTAGGGGATCAGCACCCGGCCCTTGATCAGCTCGGTGAGCCCTCCGGTGCCCTCGGAGATCAGGCTCGGGGTCGCGTTGGTCTGCTGGAACAGGTGGTGCGAGGAGTACAGCAGCAGCGGGATGCGGGGCGGGGACTTCAGCCGGAAGCGCCGATCGAACTCCACGCACACGCTCTCGGCCAGCGCCGCCGCCTGGCGCGCCAGGGTCTCCTCCTCGGCGTAGTAATGGAGGCGAACGTGCGGCGTCTCGAGCACGCGCCACTCGAGCGGGTCGTAATGGACCTTGTTCTTGCCGAACAGGCTCTGGGGGCGGGCCGGGGCGGGCCACAGCGCGAGGAGCAGGAGCAGCAGGAGCGCGCGGCCGGCGCGCAGGTTGGGCATGCGGGGTACCCCGCGGCGGGGAGTGGTTAAGCGGTTCGGGCAGCCATGACGTCCTCTAGAGTATAAAGGCCGGGCACGGCGCGTGCCACAAAACGCGCCGCCGCCAGGGCGCCTTCGGCGAAGGCGCGCCGGCTCTGGGCCACGTGACGCAGCTCCAGCCACTCCCCCATCCCGGCCAGAATCACGGCATGGTCGCCCGTCAGGTCCCCGCCGCGCACGGCATGCATCCCGATCTCGCCCGGCGGCCGGGGACCCGGCGCGCCCTGGCGCCCGTGGCGCAGTG
>JBBIHL010000196.1:5971-6203 GCA_037447075.1 Candidatus Eiseniibacteriota bacterium
TCGCCCCGCTGCCGCCGGTCGAGAGCGCCAACCGCTTCCGCCACGTCCTGCGCCAGCCGCAAGGCCGTCCCCGAGGGGCTGTCCACCTTCCGCCGATGGTGGCGCTCCACGATCTCCAGGTCGAAGCTGGACGGCAGCGCGGCGAGCGCCGCTCGCAGGGCCGCGCGCAGGGCGGCCACGCCCACGCTGAAGTTGGCGGCCCGTACCACCGCCACGGTCGCGGCCGCCGAGC
>JBBIHL010000197.1:0-281 GCA_037447075.1 Candidatus Eiseniibacteriota bacterium
AGGCCCGGGCGCACGCCCAGCGACCCGCGGTGCTGCGCCTGGGCACCGCGGAGCCGCGGACCCGGGGGTGAGGGGGGCCGGCTCCCCCGCGCTCATCCCGGCCGCGGTGCCGGAACCCCGAGCGTCGCGCCCGGATCCGCGCCCGGCGCCTCCAGCGCCGCCCGCATCACCTTGCCCATCACGTTCTTGGGGAGCTCGCGGCGAAACTCCACCTGGGCCGGCACGGCGTGCTCGGGCAGGCGTCCCCGGCAGAAGGCGATCAGCTCCTCGCTGGTGACGGG
>JBBIHL010000197.1:291-6185 GCA_037447075.1 Candidatus Eiseniibacteriota bacterium
CGATCTCCCTCCAGCACCACGTGCGCCACCACCACGCGGCGCCCGGCGAGCGCCGCCGCGGCCACGGCCGCCTCGCGCACCCCGGGGTGCTCGTAGAGCACCTCTTCCACCTCGCGCGGGTAGACGGGACCCGCCTCCAGCGCGATCACGTCGTGGAGCCGGTCCACGATGCGGAAGAAGCCGTCGGGGTCCATCCGCGCCACGTCGCCGGTGTGAAGCCACCCGTCGCGCAGGATGCGGGCCGTGGCCTCGGGCCGGTTCCAGTAGCCCCGCATCACCTGGGGCCCGCGCACCAGCAGCTCGCCCGCCTCGCCCGCCGGGAGCGGCGCTCCGGTCTGCGGGTCCACCACCCGCGCGTCGGTGTCGGGCAGGGGCACGCCGATGCTGCCCGGCTTGCGCAGGCCGTAGAACGGGTTGATGTGGGTGATGGGGCCGGCCTCGGTGAGCCCGTAGCCCTCCACCAGCCGCCCGCGCGTCAGCCGCTCGAAGACCTCCTGCACCTCGAGCGGCAGGGGCGCCGCCCCGCTCACGCAGGCGCGGATGGACTTCAGGTCGTGCCGGCGCACGTGAGGATGGCGGTTGATGCCCAAGTACATGTCGGGCACGCCCGGGAAGATCGTGGGGCGGTGCCGGGCGATGGCCTGCAGCAGCCGGGGCGGGTCGGCGCGGGGCAGGAGCACCAGGGTCGCGGCCACCGAGAGGCCCAGGTTCAGGCAGGCCGTCATGCCGTAGGAGTGCCACAGGCCCAGGGCGCACAGCACCACCTCGTCGCCGTCGGCCAGGTCCTCCAGCCAGTGCCGGACCTGGACCACGTTGGCCATGAGGTTTCCGTGCGTGAGCATGGCGCCCTTGGGCTCGCCGGTGGTGCCGGACGAGTACTCGATCACCGCCAGGTCGTCCGGGGTCACCTCCACGTAGGGCGGCGCCTTCCACGCCTGCTCCATCGCCTCGCGCAGGGTCGAGAGTCGCGCGCCCGCCGGCCAGGCGGCGCCGCGGGCCCCGAAGCGCATCACGGCTCCGGCCACGGCGCCGGCCGGCGAGAACGCGGTGCCCGGCTCCGCCGCCAGCACCCGTCGCACTCCCCCCGGCGGCCTCGACCACGGCCGGGGCGCGAGCCGCGCCGGGTCCACCACCAGCGTCTCCGCGCCGGCGTCCTCGATCTGCCGCGCGAGCCGCTCGCCGTCGAGCATGGGGTTGAGGCTGACCACCACGGCGCCGGCCTTCAGCGCCCCGAAGTGCGCCGCCACCAGCTCGGGCGAGTTGCCGGCCAGCAGGGCGACGCGGTCGCCCCGCTCGAGCCCCTGGTGGATGAGCGCATTGGCGAAGCGATCGGCGGCGTCGCGCAGCGCGCGGTAGCGGATGGCGTGGTTGCCGAAGACCAGCGCGCGCCGGTTCGGGAAGCGCTGCGCCGACGTGTCGAGCAGGCGGTGGACCGGCTGCGCCGGGTAGATCAGCGCGTGCGGGACACCCACCTCGTAGTGCTTGAGCCAGGGGCGCTGCTCGACCAGCTCCTGCGGCTTGACCGGCGCCTGGCGGTGGGCCGCGAGCGGGGTCTGGAGGAAGCGCGCGATCGCGCGGTTCACGGCCTCGGGGCGCTCGAGGTGCACGAGGTGCGCCGAGACGGACACCTTCACGACCTGCGCGTGCTTGAGCCGGTCCGGCACGGCGTCGTAGGCGGCGCGGTGGAAGACCTCGTCGCGCTCGCCCATCACCACCAGGCTGGGCTGCTCGATGCGGGGCAGCACCGCGTTGCCGTCCCAGCGGGCCAGGGCGTGGTGGTACATGGAGCGGAGCACGTGGGCGGGGGCGGCGAGCTGCCGGGGGAAGAAGCTGCGGATCTGCTCGAGCAGGACGCTGGGCAGGTGGAACGCGAGGCGGGCCCCGGCGTGGAGGGCGAAGAAGTCCACCGAGGTCCCCACCAGCACCAGGCGGTCCACGCGCTCGGGGAAGGCCACGGCGAACGATGCGGCGATGGCGCCTCCGAAGGAGTGGCCCAGCATGGTGAACGCGCGCGGCAGCTCCAGCGCCTCGACCACGCGCTCCAGGTCGCCCGCCAGCTCGTCCATGTCGTAGGCGCTCTTGGGGCGGTCCGAGAGGCCGTGGCCGCGCAGGTCCACCGCCACCACGCGGTGGCTGGCGGCGAAGGCGAGCATCTGGCTCTTCCACTGCAGCCCGTAGCCGCCGAAGCCGTGGATGAAGAAGAGGGCCGGCGCCGGCGGGCCCAGGCCGGCGTCGATCACGCTCAACCGCACGGGCGGGCGGCCGCGGACGGCGACGTCCTTGCGGTGGAGGTCCAGGTCGTGGATGGACATGGCGGCGCGGCGCTCCCGGGGAACCGGCAGAATCCTGCCCGAGGCTAGCACGGGGGAGAGGACGCTGCTTGGGCCGTGGAGCGCGTCCCGGGCGCCGGCGGCGCGAGGTTAGGCTGCGTGGTGGGGGCTCAACTGGCCCCGGCGCCAGTTCCGTCACGTCCCCAACTTGCCCCGGGGCAAGTCCGGGGTCCGACCGGGGCGGCGCCTGGACGCGCTCATAGGCGGCATCTTCCGAGAGACCAGCTGGTGGACGCAATAGAGGAACGTGGAGGGAAAGCCGGCCGGAAGGTAGAGGCGGCGGGCGTCCACCTCGGCGAGGTGGGCGAGCAGGGCGGGGGTGGTGCCGCGATCCTGGGCGACCAGGGCCGCCAGGTCGCGCAGGAGGACCGGATCGGGGAGAAGGGCCAGGGAGCAGCCGCCCCCGGGCGCGGCTCGGCGGGCGGGGAGCGGCGGCGCCCTGCAACCGAGCCCCGTGAGTCGCCGTCGTCGCGGACGATTCGGGGCGGCGGCACGCATCCCGCCCGTCAGCGCGGGGTGGACGGAGGCACGGCAAGGCGGCGACCAAGCGCTTGCGCCGGGTGGTCAAGACAAAGGGTGTCGACCCTCCGGCGCGGTGTTGGCGGCGGACGGCCGCACGATCACATCGGGAATGCGCTACGCCAAGCGCCCAATCTTGCCACCCCCTCCCGCATCCCCTATAGTGCGGTGTTCGGACGAGAGTAGGAGGGATGGCCGAGTGGTTTAAGGCGGCGGTCTTGAAAACCGCTGAGCGCAAGCTCCGTGGGTTCGAATCCTACTCCCTCCGCCAGGACTTCCATCGCGGAGAGGTGGCCGAGTTGGCTGAAGGCAGCCGCCTGCTAAGCGGTTGATCGGGTAAAACCGATCCGGAGGTTCGAATCCTCTCCTCTCCGCCACGTGCGGGCACGTCCCCTGCGACAGGGATGCCGGGGCCGCGTGCCGGTGGCGCCGCAGAGGTGGGTGCGCCCTTAGCTCAATTGGATAGAGCGTCTGACTACGGATCAGAAGGTTGGGGGTTCAAGTCCTCCAGGGCGCGCCACGTCCTCGCGCCGGCCCGCTCGCGCGGCAGGAGCGCGGGCCCGGCGCGTTCCCCGTCCACCGACCAAGGAGGGTTGACCATGAAGCGGACACTCGTAGCGCTGGTTCCGGTCCTCGCCCTGCTCGCCGCCGGCTGCGGCGAGGTGGAGCAGGCCAGCAAGGCGGCGTCCAGCACCGTCGCCAGGGCCGAGAAGATGCGGGCCGACGCCGCCAACGCCCCGGTCGCCATCTCGGCGCTCACCACCCAGCACAAGGTCTGGGAATGCCCCACCTGCCAGCTGGACTACGACCGCGCCGGCAAGTGCCCCATGGACCAGACCGAGCTCAAGGCCATGAACGTGGCCTACATCTGCCCCGCCGACAACCAGCCCGCGGGGGGCGCCGGAAAGTGCCCGCGCTGCGACCAGGAGGTTCGCATCGAGAAGACGGCGGCCGCGGACTTCACGTCGTCCACGCACTGACCACGGCCGCAGGGGGAGCCCCACCGTGAACCGCTCGCGCAGCATCGCATGGGCCGCCGCCGCGCTTCTCGTCCTCGCCGCCGCCAAGCCCAAGGACAAGGTGGCGGACCTGCTGTGGACCCACCCGGAGATCGCGCGCTTCCCGGTGCGCGAGGTGGCGTTGCTCCCCGTGGTGACCTTCGATCGCAACCCGCAGGCCCAGCAGATCGTGGAGCGCTCCTGGGGCCAGCTGTTCTCGAAGAGCGGGCACCGCTGGCTCTCCGCCACCTTCGCCCGCGAACGGCTGCGCGCGGCCGCCGGCGGCGGCGACTCGCTGCTCGCGCTCTACCAGGACCAGGTGCGCAAGGCCGCGCGGGTGGACTCGAGCTTCGCGCCGGAGCTCGCGCGCCTGCTGCGCATCCGCACGCTGCTCTCCGTGCGCGTGGACAGCTGGGAGAAGATCGAGGTGGAGCCGACCCAGTCGGGGCGCGCCTCGACCACGGTGTGGCTCAAGGCCGCGCTGGTGGATTCGAGCGGCGCGCTGCTGTGGAGCGTTTCGGGAAGCGAACGGCTGGAAGGCCAGCAGTACGACCCGACCGGCGCCGTGCTGGGCATGAAGCAGAGCGATCTCGCCGCCCGGCCCATCGCCGGCGCGGCGGTCAAGGCGCCGGCCTACGAGGAAGTGGTGGCCAAGCTGCTGGGCCGGTGGGTGCCGCTGTTCCCGCCCGCCGCGCGCGACTCGGCCTCGACCTCCGGCTAGGGTCGCGTGCTCATCCGCGACGACGAGCAGGGCATGCGCGCGGCCCTGCGCGAGGCCGCCGCCGCCGCCGAGCGGGACGAGGTGCCGGTGGGCGCGGTGGTGGTCCACCAGGGCATGGTGATCGGGCGCGGCCACAACCAGGTCGAGACCCTCCACGACGCCACCGCCCACGCCGAGATCCTGGCGATCGGCGCCGCCTCGGACGCGCTGCAGTCCTGGCGGCTGGCGGAATGCACCCTCTACGTCACGCTCGAGCCCTGCGCGATGTGCGCGGGCGCCATGGTGCTCGCGCGCCTGGGCCGGCTGGTCTACGCGGCCCGGGACCCCAAGGCCGGCGCCTGCGGGTCGGTGCTGGACGTGATCGGGGAGGAGCGCCTCAACCACCGCGTCGAGGTCAAGCCGGGCGTGCTGGCCGATGAGGCCTCGGTCCTGCTCAAGGAGTTCTTCGCCCGCAAGCGCCGCGCCGCCGAGGAGGAGCAGCAGCCGGGGCACGCGTAGTCCGGCCGCGGGCTTCCGGCCGCCCGGCCGCGGGCGTCGTGGCCCGGCGCCCCGTGGCGCCTAGCCTGGCTCCGGCAGCGTCCCCAGCAGCCGCCGCGCCTCCCGCTGGTAGCCGGCGTCCCGATCGCTGCTGTGCGGCGGAAGGGTGGTCGCACGTTCCAGGGCGCGCCGCGCTTCGGCGTAGCGGCGCATCATGAGCAGGGTGCGCCCCAGCTCCAGCTGGTGGTCCACGTAGCGCGGGTCGAGCTGGGCGGCGAGCGTGAAGTCGCGCAGGGCATTCTCCAGGCTGGCGCCCCGGGGCACTCCCCCCAGGAACAGCGCCGCCGCCGCGCGCTCGGCCGCGTTCAGGGTGGCCACGCGCCGCACCAGCAGCCCGCGCAGGTGGTAGGCGCGGTCGTAGCCCGGGTCCAGCGCGATGGCGCGGTCCAGCTCCCGCTTCATCTCGCGGGCCAGGCCCAGCTGCTTCAGGAACCCCTCGTGGAGGGCCTGGCTTCCCAGCGCCACGGCCAGCCAGAAGTGCGCGGCCGAGCTGTCCGGTGCCGCCTGCACGGCCCGGCGCGCGTGATCCACCGCCGCCCGCTTGAGCCGGCGGCGCGGCGCGCCGGCGGCGTATTCGCCCAGCTCGGCCTCGACCCGGGCCAGTCGGCACAGCCCGTGGAGGTGGGCGGGCTCCGACCGGACGACGGCCAGGAACGCGGCGCGCGCGGCCGCCAGCTCCCCGCGGGCGAGCAGCGCCTCGCCCCGCGCCATGGCCAGGTAGGCGGGCTGGGCTCCGGCCTGGGCCGGCGCGCTGGGTGTGGTCGCCGACCGGCCGCTGGACGCGGCCGC
>JBBIHL010000198.1:0-6178 GCA_037447075.1 Candidatus Eiseniibacteriota bacterium
CGGGCCGGGCGCCGGCCGCGCCGCGGCGCCGGCCTGGCCTGCGCGGCCCGCGCTTCTTGGACTTCCTTTGCTCATGGGCGTGTCGCTTCCCGGGGTGCCGGCTGCGGAGTCGTCACGGTCCCGCGTTGCGGACCGAGCTGGAGCGGAGCGGGGCGCTGGTGCGGGGCCGTCACGAGCCGGGTCCGGGGCCGGGCGAGTCCCGCCCCGGACTCCGGCGCGGGTGAGAACCCTAAGCCTTGCGGACGTTCGACGCCTGCAGCCCCTTGGGGCCGCGCGTCACGTCGAACTCCACCTTGTCGCCTTCGGCCAAGGTCTTGAAGCCTTCGGCTTGGATCGCCGAGAAGTGGACGAACACGTCCTCGCCGCCCTCCTGGGAAATGAAGCCGAAGCCTTTCGCCTCGTTGAACCACTTCACCGTACCTTTGGCCACTGCCTGCTCCTTGAGTTCAGGGCACGACCGGCCCTCGACGAATGCCGCCCGCACGCGGCGGCTGCGCCCGGTCACCTTGACCGTCGCTTCGGCGCGGCAGCGGTCGTCCAACAAAATGCCGCCAGAGGATCACTGGCGGCGTCGCATGCTGGTTCGCATATCCACTGGCGACCGAAGTCCACCCAAGTATCCGCGCCAAGGCGGCTCCCGACAAGGGAATTCTTGGCCTCGGCCGCGGCGGGTCGGGAGGGCCCGGAGCCCCGCGGCTACGAACCCCGGGGCGGGCTGGCCCGGCCCCGCCCGCCTCCACCCGCGGGTCGTGCGACCCGGTCCTGCCCCGTTGTGCACCCTGGCGCCGGCCGGTTGCGCGGCGTCTGCGCCCCGAAACGCGCCGGGCGGCGCCGTTGCCCGGGCCGCCCGGAATCGCGTGAAGTGGTGCCTTGGGAGGACTAGCCCTTCCGGACGTTCCCCGCCTGCAGGCCCTTGGGCCCGCGGGTCACATCGAACTCCACCTTCTCGCCCTCGGCCAAGGTCTTGAACCCATCCCCCTGGATCGCGGAGAAGTGCACGAACACGTCCTCGCCGCCTTCCTGGGTGATGAAGCCAAAACCCTTCGCCTCGTTGAACCACTTCACGGTACCCTTTGCCACTGCGTGCTCCTTGATGACAGGGCCCTTGGGCCCCTTTGCTTTGCCGTCTGGACGCGACGGCCGCGCCCGGCCACGATGGCCGGCGTGCCGGCGGCAGAAGCCACGGCCGAGCAGAAAAAAACCGCCAGCGTCTTCCTGGCGGTATTGAGCGCTCGTTCGCACATCCAGCCAACCGACGACACCGGCAGTATCGGTCAGCCCGGCGGAGAACTCAAGGGCTTTTTCGCGGCGGCCCGGCCCGGGCGGGACCGCCGTGCCCGGCTTCAGGGCAGGAACACCCGCCTCACGAACCAGTAGCCCCCGGCCAGCGCCACGCACCAGGAGCACAGGGTGACCACGCCGCCGTGCCGCTTCGGGCTGCGCGCCCGGATCAGCGCCAGCAGCGGCGCCACGCCCAGCACGATGGCCGCCTGACCCAGCTCCACGCCCAGGTTGAACGAGGCCAGCGACCAGCCCAGCGCGCCGCGCGGGAGCCCGAGCTGGCGCAGCACGCCGGCGAAGCCGAACCCGTGGACGAAGCCGAACCCGAAGGCGATCCAGGCGCGCGCGTCCTTGCGCCCCGGCGTGTGGAGCAGGTTGTCCACGCCCACGTAGAGGATGGAGAGGGCGATGGCCGGCTCCACCAGGCGCGGCGGCGGGTTCACCAGCTCCAGGGTGGCCAGGGCCAGGGTGAGGCTGTGCGCCACGGTGAACGAGGTGACGATGGCCAGCAGCCGGCGCAGGCGCCCGCCCAGCAGCAGCAGCCCGACGATGAACAGGACGTGGTCCGGGCCGATGAAGATGTGGTGGACGCCCGCGGCCACGAAGGTGCGCGCCACGGCCAGGACCCCCGGGGCGCCGCCCGTGTAGTAGACGCTCTCGCCGTGCTGGCGGTCGAGCAGGTCCTGGTGGCGCAGGCGGCCGTCCTGGTAGACGTTGAGGTAGGTCTGGTGGAGGCCCTCCCAGCGGAAGAGGGGCCCCGCCACCCGGACCTCGCCCGCCGGGCGCGGCCGCTCGGCGCGCCAGCGCAGCGCCACCAGGCGCCGGTCGGCGAGGATCTCGTAGCCCGGCCGCCAGCGCGGCCGCAGGGTCTCGCCGTCGGCCACCACAGCCAGCCGCTCGCCCAGGACGCGGCGCAGCGCGTCGAGGCGGGGCTCCAGATAGGCGGCGGCCAGCAGCGAGTCCGGCGCCGGCAGGCCCGCCTCGTGGGCCAGGTCCACGACGTGCGCGGCCACCCGCCCCTCCACGACGCCCGGCGCAAGGGTGAGGTCAATGAAGCTGAAGGGCTGATCGTGGGCCCGGAGGACTCCGGGCGCCGAGAGGGGAGCCAGCACGCACGCCAGCAGCCCGGCCGCCCGCCGCCAGCCGCGTCTCACCGCCGGCGCGCCCCGCGGGCGAAGGTGTAGCTCGCCCACCAGCTCTCCCAGTCGGCCTCCCCGCGGTCCCCGCTCGGCACCATGTGCACCGCGCTCAACATCCACTCGCCGAAGCCCCCCACGGCCAGGGTCGCCATGCCCAGGCGGTCGGTGCGCGCCTGCGCCGCCGGGCCCACCGAGTCGCGCGCCGCGGCGTCGCGCGGCGAGGCCGGCCCCTCGAGCGGCGCGTGCCAGGCGCGCACCAGCGCCCCTTCGAGCGGGCGGCCGCGGAAGAGCACGCGCACCCGCAGCGCGCCGCGCGCGCGCGGGTCGGTGAGCGGCACGATCTCGAGCGGCAGCCCCATCACCATCTGGGCCCGGTTGGCGTTCCCGCCCGCGATCCAGGTCTTGAGGCAGCGCGCGTAGCGCTCGCGCCCCGGGCCGGCGGCCGGTCCGGCCCGGGCGCGCTCGGCCAGCGGACCGTCGAGCCCCTCGAGCTTCAGGTAGCCGTCGAACTCCCGGGCGGGCAGCTCGATCCGGGCGAAGTCCGAGAGGTAGGAGACCAGGGTTCCGCCCCCATCGGGCGCCACGAAGCGGGCGAAGGTCGGGTCGCCGTTAACGGCCGCGCCCCGAAGGTCCGTCTCCCGTGGTGAATGCAGCCGGAACGCCAGCGTCCGGGTGGCCGCGTAGGGCCTGGCCTCGCCGCGGAAGCCGGTCCCGACGTAGCAGCGGATCGCCACGGTGTCGCCCGCCGCAGCCACGTAGCGCGAGGGGGCGAGCCACATCTCGTGGGCCCGGGCGGGGCCGGCCAAGCACGAGAGGAGGAGGGGCAGCGCTCCACTGACGGTCGGGTTTCGGTTCATGGGGGGCGGTCGGTGGTCATCAGGGTGGCGACACCTGCGCCAGTTTGTCCGATGGCGCTACGGCCGCCAAATGGAATCAGATGTGAGGGCGGAGCGCCGCCGGGGATTTCTCCGCCGGCATGCAACCCCATCCCGCCGTTCCGCGTAGAAGCCGCAGCACCCCAGCTCCCCGGCGTCCAGCGGCCTGCCCGTGGCGGGATGGGCCAAGGGGCGCAAGGCCTTTCCCCTTGACGCGGCGCCGTCTCGAGCGGCGCCCCGGACCCTGGAGGTTGCGATGGACGTTCGGCCGAACCCGCGCAGGCCCCGCCGCTGGGCCCTCTGGCTGGGTGGGGTCGCGATCCTGGCGGCGGTCGCGGTCGGCGTCGTGCTGGTGGCGCGCAATGCCGACGGCACCCCGCAGGCCAAGTCCGCCAAGGCCAGGAAGGGCGACAAGGAGGAGCCCGCCGCGGCTCCGGTGGAGCTTTCGCCGGTGGCGCGCGGCAGCGTCTCCACCTTCCTGCAGACCACCGGCACCCTGGACGCCCGCAATGCCGCCGATCTGGTCGCCCGCCGGCAGGGGCAGGTCGTCGCCCTGCTGGCGGAGGAGGGCCACTGGGTCAACGCCGGCGACGCGCTCGCCCGTCTCGACGACACCGAGGCGCGGCTCGCCGTGGAGCGGGCCGAGGTGGCGCTGGAGATGGTCGGCCGGGAAGTGGCCCGCGCCCGGCAGCTGGATCGCCAGGGGTTCTTGAGCCGCAAGGAGCTGGACGACCTCGACCTGCGCGAGCGCAACGCCAAGGTCGAGCTGGAGCAGGCCCGTTACGAGCTGTCCCAGACCCGGCTGGTCGCGCCCTTCTCGGGGCGGGTGGTCGAGCGCATGGTCAACCTGGGGGAGACCGTGACGCCGGGCAGGACCTGCTTCCGGCTGGCCGACTCGAATCCGCTCCTGGTCCGCATCTACTTCGCCGAGCGCGAGCTGCCGCGGGTGCGCGTGGGCCAGGACGCGGTGGTCACCCTGGACACCCACCCCGGCCGCGAGTTCCCGGCCCGCGTGTCGCTGGTGAACCCGGCGGTGGACCGGGCCAACGGCACCTTCAAGGTCACCCTGGAGCTGCCCAACCCGGGCGGCCAGCTGCGGCTGGGGGCCTTCGCCCGCGTGCGGCTGCGCACCGACCGGTACGCCAACACGCTGGTGGTGCCGCGCCGCAGCGTGCTGAGCGAGGACGGCGAGGACTACGTGTTCGTGGCGCGCGGCGACAGCGTGGTGCGCGCCCCCGTCCGGCTGGGTGCCGTGGAGGGTGACCGCGCGCAGATCCTGGCCGGGCTCGCCGAGGGCGACCGCGTGGTCACGGTCGGCCAGGGGGGCCTGAAGCCCGGCGCCAAGATCAAGCCGGTTTCCCTGTAGGGGTCGGGGATCCGGCCGTGAAGCTGATCGAAGGCTCCCTCAAGCGCCCGGTCACCGCCTTCATGGTGACGCTCGGCGTGGTCATCTTCGGGCTGGTGGCGCTCTCGCGCCTCGCGGTGGACCTGCTGCCCGACCTGACCTATCCCTCGCTCACCATCCGCACCGACCTCCCCGACGCGGCGCCCTCCGACGTCGAGCAGTTCGTCACGCGCCCGGTGGAGGAGGGCGTGGGCGTGGTGGCCGGGCTCGCCCACATGCGCTCCGTGTCGCGGCCCGGGCAGTCCGAGGTCGTCCTGGAGTTCACCTCGGGCACCCGGATGGACCTGGCGTCGCTCGCGGTCCGCGAGAAGCTCGACCTGGTGACCCTGCCGCGCGAGGCCCGGCGGCCGGCCATCCTCCGCTTCGACCCCTCGCTGGACCCCATCCTGCGCCTGCGGTTCTCGGGCGGCGGCAACCTGCAGCGCCTGCGCCGGGTGGCCGACCGGACCATCAAGAGCGATCTGGAGGGCGTCCCGGGGGTGGCCGCCGTGCGCGTGGCGGGCGGCGAGGAGGAGGAGATCCAGGTCGAGGTGGACGCCGGCCGGCTCTCGGCGGCGGGCCTCACGCTGGCCGACGTCACCCGGCGCCTGGCCGAGGAGAACGTCAACCTGGCCGGCGGCTCGCTCACCGAGGGCCGCTCCGAGTACCTGATCCGCGCCACCAACCAGTTCCTCGCCCCGCAGGAGATCGGCGACGTCATCCTGGCCGTGCGCGACCAAGGCCCGCTGCGCGTCTCCGACGTGGCCCGCGTCTCCCGCGGCGCCCGCGACCGCGAGGTGGTGGCCCGGCTCCAGGGCCGCGAAGCGGTGGAGGTCGCCGCCTACAAGGAAGGGGATGCGAACACCGTGGCCGTGGCGCGCGCGGTCAAGCGCCACGTCGGCCGCCTCCAGCTCCCGCCGGGCACCCGGCTGGCCGTGGTGGCCGACCAGTCCCGTTTCATCGAGGCCGCCGTCCGCGAGGTGGTGGACGCGGCCTGGCTGGGCGGCCTGCTGGCCGTGCTCGTGATCTTCGCCTTCCTGCGCGACCTGCGCTCCACCCTCATCATCGGCGTCTCGCTGCCGGTCTCGATCCTCGCCACCTTCATCATCATGTACCGCTACGGGCTCTCGCTGAACATCATGTCGCTGGGCGGGCTGGCGCTGGCGGTGGGACGCGTGGTGGACGATTCCATCGTGGTGCTGGAGAGCGTGTTCCGCAAGCGCGAGGAGGGGCTCGAGTCGCGGCAGGCCGCCGTGCAGGGCGCCCGGACCGTGGCCATGGCGGTGGCGGCCTCCACCTTCACGGCGGTGGCGGTGTTCCTGCCGCTGGTCTTCGTGGAGGGCTTCGCGGGGCAGCTGATCCGCGACCAGGCCCTCACCATCTCGCTCTCGCTGCTGGCGTCGCTGGCCGTGGCCCTGACCCTGGTGCCCATCCTGAGCGCCGGGCGCGGCGCGCCCGCGCCGGCCGCGGCCCCGGCAGCCGGGGGCCGGCCCTCGGTC
>JBBIHL010000199.1:0-6171 GCA_037447075.1 Candidatus Eiseniibacteriota bacterium
GCGCAGGCCCAGGCCGAAGTCCGCCAGCACGTGGCGGCCTTCGGCGTCGCGCACCACGTTGGCCGGCTTGACGTCGCGATGCAGGAGCCCGGCCGCGTGCACCGCTGCGAGCGCCGCGCCGATCTCCACCCCGAGCCGCGCGGCTTCGGCCGGCCCGAGCGGCCCGCGGGTGCGCACCTCCTGCTCCAGCGCCGTGCCCCGCACCAGCTCCATCCACAGCCCCACGCGGCCCTCGCGGCGATCAATGCCGTGGACGGCGACCACGTTGGGGTGCCGGATGCGGGCGGCCGCTCGGCCTTCCTCGAGCAGCGCGGCGTCCGGCCGGCCCGCCTCGGGACGCATCAGCTTCAGGGCGACCTCCCGCTGGAGCTTGGGGTCCCAGGCGCGGAAGACGTCGGCATGCGACCCCGAGCCGATGCGCTCGAGCAGCAGCAGGTCACCCCAGCGCTCGGGCGCGGCCCCGGCCTCCGCGCCGCCGCGCTGCAGGCCGCGGCTGAACTCGGCGATGCGGGAGACCTCGCGCAGGGCCTCGACCCGGCGGTGCGAGCCGGCGGCCGCGTCGCGCGCGGCGGCGTCCCAGTCCACCCGCTTCCCGTCCGAGATCGAAGCCAGCAGCTCCTCCAGCGGATCCCGCTCAGCGCTCATGGCCCATCCCATCCGCCAGGCGCGCCAGCGCACGCTGTACGGCCATGCGCGCCGCGTCCCGGCTCGCGCGTCCGGTCATCGCCGCGATCTCCTCGTAGTCGAAGTCCAGCTCGATCCGCAGGTGGAGCAGCTCCTGGTCGTCGGGGTCGAGCCCCGCCAGGGCATCCTCGTAGCGCGCAAGCACCTGGGCCCCGATCACGTTCTCGAGCGGCGAGGGGGAAGGGTCGCGCAGGTCCTCGGAGGCCTCGGCCGATCCCTGCCGCCGGGCCGCCCACCGCACCTCATCCCGGATACGGTTGAGCACCGCCTGGCGAACGTAGGCCTGGAAGCCGCCAGGCCCCCGCACCTCGACCCGGTCGAGCCCCTGCAGGGTGTGAAGGAGCGTCTCCTGGACCAGGTCGGCGGTATCGAGCAGGGAGCGCGCGAACATCGGGAGGCGGCCGCTCGCCCAGCGCTGCAGGCGCGGGAGATAGCGGGCCAGGAGCTGCTCGCGGGCGCCCTGGTCGCCCGCCTTGGCCCGCTGCAGCAGCTCGGTGGTGGCGAGCATGGCCGCCACCCTGGGCGGGTCCTGCGGGTTCGATCGCGGGGAATGCAGGGACACGGGGGCCGACCTCCCGGCGCGGGAACGCCGATGCGACCCCTCCATGATACTCGCTCCGGGAGTTCCCGCCGAAGCCCGCCGCGGGTGCGGGCCGGAGGGCGCCGCGCCCCGGCCCACGGCCGCCGCCCGCCGGCGCCCCGTGACCGGTGCTACACTGCGCCCGCCAGCGGGCAGGAACCACGCCAAGAGGCAAGACATGCCGAGCGTCACCCACCTCCTCGAGACCGCGCTCTACGTGGACGACCTGGACCGCGCGGTCGCCTTCTATCGGGACGTGCTCCGGCTCCGCGTGCTCGACGCCGGCCCGCGCCTGGTGGCGCTGGACGCGGGCCAGGCCACCGTGCTGCTGCTCTTCCGGCGCGGAGCCACGGCGCAGGGGGTGCGGATGCCGACCGGCTGGATCCCGCCGCACGACGGCTCCGGACCCGTCCACGTCGCGTTCGCGGTACCCGCGGAGGCGCTGGGCGACTGGGAGCGGCATCTGGCCGGGCGCGGGGTGGAGGTGGAGGGGCGGGTGGCCTGGGAACGCGGCGGCCGCAGCCTCTACTTCCGCGACCCCGACGGCCACTCCGTGGAGCTGGCGACGCCCGGGACGTGGGCGACGTACTGACCGGGACCCTCCATGACGCGCTACGACCCACAGCGGGCGCCGAGCCCGAAGCGGTGGCTGGCCCTCGACGAGGACGAGCGCGTGGACCTCGTCGAGCAGTACCACCGCAAGCAGCGGATCCGCCTGCCCAACCGGCGACTGCACGCCATGATGCACGTCGTCGTCGAGAACCAGCTGGCGCTCGGCGAAACGGTGGTGGTCGAGACCCTGGCGCGGCTGCAGCGCGAGGGCCTCGACCGGCATGACGCCCTGCACGCCATCGCCTCGGTGCTGGTCGAAGGGATGTACGCCTTGCTCCACGAGGAGCGCCCCCGGGACGAACCGCTCGAGCGCTACCGCGAGGGGCTTCGGAAGCTCACGGCCTCGGACTGGAGGGAGGGCTGAGAGCGCCCAGCGCCGCTTTGTCCCCCGCCGCCCTGGCTGCTACCCTGCGCGCCCCTGGCGGCGGACCGCGCCCGGTCGCGCCGCGCCCACCCTCGAGGACCCGTCCCGGCATGAGACTCCGCGTCACGGTGCCGCTGATCGCGCTCGCCATGGCGGGGATCGGCTGCGCCCCCGAGCCCACCGTGCTCGCCCGCGTGGGCGACGACCTCATCACCACCGACGACCTGGTGGCGGCCGGCGAGGGGCTGGAGCGGAACTACCCGTTCCCCGCCGACACGGCCAAGCGCCGGCTGCTCGACGATCTGGTGCGACGCGCCCTGCTCGAGCGGCAGGCGCGCGCCCTGGGCTACGACCGCGAGCCCGGCTACGCGCTGGCCGTGGCGCGCACCGAGCTCCCCTACCTCACGGACGCGCTGTTCAAGGACGAGGTGGGCGGCGCCCCCAAGGTGAGCGACGACGAGGTGCGGGCCTTCTACCGCCAGCGCGGCACCGAGACCCACGCCCGCCTGATGTACATCGCCGACGCCGGGGGGGCGCGCAATGCGCTCGAGGCCCTGCGCGCGGGGGAGGACTTCGGCGCGGTCGCCGACCGCCACAGCGTGCCGGGCTCGGTGCCCAGCGGCGGCGACGTGGGCTACCTGCCGCCCGGCACGCTCATGGACCCGCTCGACGACTACCTGCGGACCAAGCCCGCGGGCTGGGTGAGCGAGGCGGTGCCCGCCCCCGGGCACGCCTTCATCGTCATGCAGGTGCTCGACCGCCGTCCGCGGGAGCAGCCCGCGTTCGCCGCGGAATCCACCCAGCTGCGCGACATGCTCTCGCAGCGCAAGCAGCGCGTCCTGGCCCAGCGCATCCTGGAGAACCTGCGGCGCCAGTACCACGTCCGGCCGTCGCCCGGCGGCACCCAGTTCCTGTTCCAGAAGCTCACCCCACTGCGGGCGCCCTCGTTCCTGGGCCCCGACGCCCGGCCCACCATGCCCTCCTTCACCGACGAGGAATACGCGCGGCCGCTGGTGGAGTGGGACGGGGGCCGCTACACCGTGCGCGAGGCGCTCGACGACCTGCAGACCGCATCCCAGCGCCCCATGCTCTCCATGCTTCCGCAGATCCAGGAGTTCGTGGAGAGCCAGGCGCTGCAGCGGGTCGCGGTGTCCGAGGCCAGGCGCCGCGGCCTGCACCTGAAGCCCGACCTGGCGGCGCGCCTCAAGGGCCGGAGGGCGGAATGGCTCGTCAACCGCCTCTACGAGCGGCAGGTGGTCCCGCGCGCGCGCGTCGAGGATTGGCAGCTGCGCCAGATCTTCGAGCGGCGGCAGCGGGAGTTCGTGGTCACCGACGAGGTCCGCATCCGTCACGTCGCCGCCGCGGATTCGGCGCTGGCCGAGTCGCTGGCGGCAGGCAGCCGCGCGGCGGGCGGCGGCCTGGCCCAGCGCGCGCAGGCGCTCGGCCTTCGCTGCGAGGAGACGACCGTGCGCGTGGCGCAGCATCCGCCGCGCTGGAGCGAGCTCGAGGACCTGTTCACCACCATGAGCCCGGGCCAGATCGCCGGGCCGCTGCCGCACCGGGGCGGCTGGCTGGTGGTGGAGCTGCTCGCGCGCAGGGAGCACCTCCCCACCTGGGAGCGGCTCGACGGCCTCCAGCAGCGGAGCGTGGCCGAGGAGGCGCTGTCGCAACAGCGCGAGGCGATCTTCGCGGCGCTGATCGACTCGCTGCGGGCCGTGACCCGGCCGCTCGCGGTGCACGAGGAAGGGCTGAAGCGCGTGCCGTGGCCGCTGCGGCCGGCGGGCGCGCCCGCGAGCGCCTCATGAGGCCGCAAGCCGGCGGCGACGCCGGGGGCCTCGCCGCGCTGCTCCTGCTGGCCTGCGCCTCGTGCGCCCACGGCCCCGGCGCCACGCCGCCCGCCGGCGGCGGCGCTCCCGCCATGGTGGCCGACCGCATCTTCATCAACGGGAAGGTGCGCACCCTGGACCCGCGGCGGCCGATCGTCGAAGCCCTGGCGGTCAAGGACGGGAACCTGGTGTTCACGGGCGACAACGGCCCGGCCTTGCGCCTGTGGGGCGGCCGCACCGAGGTGCTCGACCTCAAGGGCGGCACCGTGGTCCCGGGCCTGGCGGACGCGCACTTCCACGTGGCGAGCTTCGGCCGCTCGCTGCACATCGTCCGGCTGCGCGGCGCTCCGACCTACGCCGAGGTGGTGCGGCGCGTGGCCGAGGCGGCGCGCGCCCTGCCGGCCGAGGCCTGGATCGAGGGCCGCGGCTGGGACCAGAACCTGTGGCCGGACAGGTCCATGCCCGACCGCGCCCCGCTCGACTCGCTCTTCCCCGGCCGGCCGGTGGTGCTGAACCGCGTCGACGGCCATGCGGCGCTGGTGAACGGCGAGGCCCTGCGGCGCGCGGGCATCGGGCGCGACACGCCCGACCCCGAGGGCGGCCGCATCCTGCGCCGGCCCGGCGGCGAGCCCACGGGCGTGCTGGTGGACAACGCCGTGGACCTGGTGACCGCGGCGAAGCCCGCGCCGTCGGGCGAGCTGCGCAAGGCCTGGATGCGCGAGGCGCTCGAGCGCTGCGCCCGGGCCGGGCTCACCGAGGTGCACGACGCCGGCATCACCTGGGAGGACGTGGCCCTCTACCGCGAGCTGGGCGCCGCCGGGCAGCTGCCCATCCGCGTCTACGCCATGGTGGGCGGCAACGGCATCGTGCTCCCGGACTACTTCCAGGAGCCGCCGGCCCTCGGCGAGTTCCAGGGCCGGCTCACCGTCCGCTGCCTGAAGCTGGGCGTGGACGGGGCGCTGGGGTCGCGCGGCGCGGCGCTGCTCCGGCCCTACAGCGACGAGCCCGGCACCAGCGGCCTGGTGACCATGTCGCCGGCCTTCATCGAGAGCCTCACGGTGGAGGCCCTGCGCCGGGGTTACCAGGTGGCGGTGCACGCCATCGGCGACCGCGGCAACCGGCTGGCGCTCGACGCCTTCGAGCGCGCCCTGGCCCGGGTGCCGCCCTCGCAGCGCAAGGGCGGCGTGCGTAACCCGCGCCTGCGCATCGAGCACGCGCAGGTGATCGAGCGCGGCGACCTGGCGCGCTTCGCCCGTCTGGGCGTGGTCGCCTCCATGCAGCCCACCCACTGCACCTCGGACATGCCCTGGGTGCGTGCCCGCCTCGGCCCCGACCGCGAGGGCGGCTGCTACGCCTGGCACTCGTTCCTGGTGGCCCGGGTGCCGCTCGCGCTGGGCTCCGACTGCCCGGTGGAATCCGAGGAGCCGCTGCTGGGCCTCTACGCCGCGATCACGCGGCGCGACCTGGACGGCAACCCGCCCGGAGGGTGGCATCCGGAACAGCGGCTGACGCCGGGGGAGGCGCTGGCCGGCTTCACCACCGGCGCGGCCTGGGCGGCCTTCGAGGAGGAGAGCGGGGGCCGGCTGGCGGAAGGCAACCGCGCCGACTTCACGGTGCTGGACCGCGACCCGCTCATGGTGCCTGCGGCGGAGCTGCCACGCCTGAAGGTGCTGCGCACCGTGGTGGGCGGGGCCGACGCGTGGGTCGCGCCCTGACATCCTCCTGACGCGCGGGGCGCGGCGTGCATCGGCAGGGCGGGCCGGGCCGCTACCGCCCACCGGCACGCCCTCCCGGCGCGCCCGCGCCATGCGGCACCCAAATTGCTGTTAACCGTGCCTGGGCCCTGGCCTATACTGGCGGTTTGCCTGGGGCGCCGCAGGTCGCGCCCATCCCTGCGGCGCAGTCGGAACCACCCGGCAGCGCCCTGAACGTGTCCGCAAGGAGCCATCGCTTGTTCCGCTGCACGCACACCCTTCCGATCGCAATGCTTTCGCTGCTGCTGGCCGCGCTCCCCGCGGCGGCCCAGCGCCTCGACGGCATCGCCGCCGTGGTCAACGACGAGGTGATCCTCCAGAGCGACGTGGAGGAGCAGCTCCAGCTCTTCA
>JBBIHL010000200.1:0-6155 GCA_037447075.1 Candidatus Eiseniibacteriota bacterium
GCGAGGCGGCCTGCCGCCTTGCCGAGCGGCCGCTCTCGCGTTTCATCGGCGGCCCGGCGCTGGGCCGGGCCTACCAGTCCCTGGTGCGGCTCAACTCGCGCGGCCTGCGCGACCCGGAGCGCCCGCTCGACAAGCCCGCCGGCGCCTGGCGCCTGCTGGTGCTCGGGGACTCCTTCATGTTCGGGCAGGGCGTGCCCGAGGAGTCCACCTGCGTCCGGCACCTGGAGCGCATGCTGGCGTCCGGCGGCGGGCCGCGCATCGAGGCGATCAACACCTCGCACACCGGCTACAACACCGCCCAGGAGCGGGCGATGCTCGACACCCTCGGGCTGCGCTTCCAGCCCGACCTGGAGGGCCTGCCGGACGATTCCTCGTGCGTCCGGCACCTGGAGCGGGCGCTCAACGGGGCCGGCGGGCCGAGCGTGGAGCTGGTCAACACCGCCAACGTGGGCTACAACACCGTGGCCGAGCGCGCCGTGCTCGACACGCTGGGCCTGCGCTTCGAGCCCGACGCCGTCCTGGTGGGCTACGCCCTCAACGACCCCGAGGAGCGCTACCTCACCTACCCCGCCCTGCTCCCCGGGCCGCTCTCGGCCGCGCTCGAGTGGTCGCAGTTCTACTACCTGCTGCGGGCGCTCGCCTTCCGCCTGATGGTGGCGACCGGCCGGGCGCCGAGCTATCCGGACTACATCCACGGCATCTTCGACCCGGCCCGCCCCTCGTGGCGGGCGCACGTCGCCGCCCTGCGCGGCATCGCGGAGCGAGCCCGGGCCGCGGCCCTCCCGGTCGGGGCCGTGGTGTGGCCCTTCGCCGACCGGAGCCAGGGGTTCTCGCCCTACCTGTTCGAGCGCGGGCGCCGCATGGCGCTGGAGGCCTGGCGGGCGGCGGGGGTGCCGGTGCTGGACCTCTACCCGGTCTTCGCCCGGGACCGCTACCAGGAGTTCGCCCTCTCGCTGGAGGACTCCCACCCCAACGCGAGCGCGCAGCGGCGCGGGGCGGCGGCGATCCTCCCCTTCCTGCGGGAGCACGGCCTGGTGCCCGGTCCGTCCGGCGGGGACCGCTCCGCGACCGCCGGCCGCCGGCCGTGAGCGGGGGGCGAGCGTGACGGCGACCCCGATCCGGCAGGACCCGAAGCAGCTCTACCGGCGGCTCGACAGCCTGTTCGGCCTCTTCGACCGCAGCCGCGCGAAGCGGCGGATGCTGGAGACGTTCCTCGACGAGCTGTTCAAGGTGTTCGCCGAGGATCTGCGCCTGGTCTCCGGCGCGCTCTACGGCGAGCGCGCCGCCAGCTTCGTGCAGCTCAAGCGCGTCGGCGGCGACCCGGGGGCGTTTCGCAAGGAGCTGGTCCCCGCCGCGCCCTGTCTGGAGCTCCTGATCCGTCACCGCACCTACATCTATCCGCGCGCGGACGACCCCGCCGCGCCGGGTCAGGCCGGCATCCTCCCACCCGGCGCCGCCGCCGCCATCCTGGTGGGGGAGCCGCCCCGCCGCAACGCGTTCTTCCTCCAGCTCGGCGAGGGCTGGGAGCACGAGCCCACCGACTTCGCGCTCAACACCATCCGCGCCGCCCTCGATGCTCGGCTGCTGGACCAGCACGTCCGCGGCACCGTGCGCGAGGCCGCGCAGATCCAGCGGAGCCTGCTGGTGGAGCAGCCCCCGCCCCTGGCGGGCTACGACATCGCTTCGCGCTCGGTGGCCGCCGAGGAAGTGGGCGGGGACTTCTACGACTTCATCCCGCTCGACGGCGACGTGCTGGGCCTGGCGGTGGGCGACGCCAGCGGCCACGGGCTGCCCGCGGCGCTGCTCGTGCGCGACGTGGTGACCGGGCTGCGCATGGGCGTGGAACGCGACCTCAAGATGATCCCCGTGTTCACCAAGCTCAACCGCGTGGTCCACCGCAGCCATCTCACCAGCCGCTTCATCTCCGTGTTCTACGGCGAGCTGGAGACCAACGGGAACCTGCTCTACGTGAACGCGGGGCACCTGCCGCCGCTGCTCTTCACCCGCGAGCGGGTGAGCGAGCTGGCGGTGGGGGGCACCGTGATCGGCCCCCTGCCCGAGGCCAGCTTCAAGCGGGGCTTCGCCCACGTGGACCGGGGCGCCCTGCTGCTGCTGTGCACCGACGGCCTGGTGGAGCGCACCAACCGCAAGGGCGAGCAGTTCGGCATGGAGCGCCTCAAGGCCGTGGCGTGCGAGGGCGCCGGGGCCCCGGCGCGTGAGGTGCTGGAGCGCCTGTTCCGGGCCGCGGAGGAGTTCGGCGAGGGCCGGCCCTGGGAGGACGACGCCACCGCCGTGGTGGTGATGCGGGAGCCGAAGAAGCCCGGGTGAGCGCGGCGGTCTCTCACCGCAGGTCGTAGGCCAGGCACCAGTAGTAGGTGAGCTCGGTGAGCCGCAGGGTCGCCGCCGCCGCCGCGACCGCGACCTTGAGCTCCCCCTCGTCCGGGAAGTTCTTCAGCACGCGATGGACGCTGCCGTCCGCCAGGCGGCGATCCTGGTAGGTGTTGCCGTGGGCATCGCGGGCCGCGATCGGCGCGTTGCTTCCCTCCACGAAGCGGTTGTCGGTGAAGACGACGCGACCTCCCGGCCCCAGGCGCGCGTGGAGCCGGGCCAGGAAGGACGCCAGCTCCTGGCGGGGGACGTGGGACCAGAAGAAGCCGGCGAAGACCGCGCTGAACGCGCCGGGCAGGGCCTCGGCGCGGTAGGCGTTGCCGGCCTGGAAGCGGACGCGGCCTTCCGGGTAGCGCTTGCGCCGAGCCAGCTCCAGCATCTCCTCGCTGGCGTCCATCGCCAGGATGGATCGGGTCCACGGCGCGAGCCGCTCGGTCCAGTAACCCGTGCCGCAGCCCAGCTCGAGCAGGTCCCGGTCGGCCAGCATCCGGACGAAGAGAGCCTCGAGCGTGCGGAGGTCCTCCTGGCGCTCGGGCTTGTGGTAGATGCGCTCGTACTCGGGAGCGCGGCGGGAGTAGTAGGAGACCAGGTTGGGGTCGGTCATGGGCGATCGGCGCCGCATCCTAGTGGTTGGGGCCGGCCGGCGCCAGCCGGTATTCGTCCCGCCGGGGTGGCGCGCCCGGCGTCCGCGGCCGGACGGACCCGGGACCCGCCTGCTAGAATACCGGCCATCCGACATCGGCGCGGGGACGCCGCAGGGGAGGGGACGATGAATCCACGGACCACGGCTGACGCCCACCTCGAGCACGACGCCGCCGAGGTGCGGCGCAAGCACCGCGAGTACCTGTTCCCCGCCACCGCCAACTACTACGAGGAACCCATCGTGCTGGCGGAGGGCAAGGGCATGCGCCTGCGCGACCTGGACGGGCGCGAGTACCTGGACTTCTTCGGCGGGATTCTCACGGTCTCGGTCGGCCATGCCGACGAGCGGGTGAACGCCGCCATCAAGGCGCAGGTGGACCGCCTGGGGCACGTCTCCACGCTCTATCCCACGGTGCCCATCGTGGAGCTGGCGGAGAAGCTGGCGAGCCTCACGCCCGGCCGGCTCAAGAAGTGCTACTTCACCGCGAGCGGCACCGAGGCCGACGAGACCGCGGTCATGATGGCGCAGACCTATACCGGCCGCACCGAGCTCATCGCGCTGCGGCACGGCTACTCCGGCCGCTCCATGCTGGCCCAGTCGCTCGCCGGCCAGGCGCCGTGGCGCGCGGTCCCCACCCAGGTGGCGGCGGTCAAGCACGCGCTGTCCCCCTACTGCTACCGCTGCCCCCTGGGGCTGACCTATCCGAAGTGCGGGGTGAAGTGCGCCCGCGACCTCGAGGAGCTGATCCGGACCACCACCACGGGCCAGGTCGCGGGCTTCCTGGCCGAGCCCATCCAGGGCGTGGGCGGGTTCGTGACGCCGCCCCGGGAGTACTTCGAGATCGCGGTCGAGATCGTTCGCCGCTACGGCGGGGTCTTCATCTGCGACGAGGTCCAGACCGGCTTCGGTCGCACGGGGGACAAGTGGTGGGGCATCGAGCACTGGGGCGTGGAGCCCGAGATCCTCACCATGGCCAAGGGCATCGCCAACGGCCTGCCGCTCTCCGCCTGCATCTGCACCCCCGCGATCGCCGACTCCCTGAAGTCGCTCACCATCTCGACCTTCGGCGGCAACCCGGTCTCCTGCGCGGCCGCCAACGCGACCATCGCGGTTCTCGAGGAGCGGGGCCTCAAGGAGAACGCCGCGAAGGTCGGCCGCGCGCTCCGCGAGGGGCTGGAGCGCCTGCAGCGGCGGTATCCGCGCGTCGTGGGCGACGTGCGGGGCATGGGGCTCATGCAGGGCGTGGAGTTCGTGCGGGACGAGGAGGCTCAGGACCGGACGCCCAACCCCTCCGCCCTGGCCCGGCTGTTCGAGGAGACCAGGCAGCGCGGGCTCCTGATCGGCAAAGGCGGGCTCTACGGGAACGTGGCCCGCATCTCCCCACCGCTCATCGCGAGCGAGGCCGACGTCGCCGAGGCGGTGAGCATCCTCGACGACAGCCTGGCGGCGATGGAGGCGGCGTAGTCCGAGCCGGCCCGCTTGGCGGCGACGGTGGGGCGGCCGCCGCCGCCCGCTCCCTGCAGATAGGCGGCTCCGGCCGACGCGTGCGGTGCTAGACTGCGCGCGAGCCCGGCAGACGGGCCCGCGGCAGACCGGCGCCGTCGGGACCCGTCGGCCGGAGACGGTCTGGCTGCGGTGTCCACCCACGAGGTGTCCCCCATGAATCTCCTCGTGATGGGCGGCGGCGCGCAAGGTCGCGTGATCGCCGCCGACCTGGCGCGCACCCTCCCGCAGGCGCGCGTTGACGTCGCCGATGTCCGCGAGCCCCGGCTGCCCGCGCTTCCCAACCTGCGCTGGGTGCAGGCGGACCTGGGCGAGACGGACGAGATCGCCCGGCGCCTGGAGGGCTACGACCTGGGGGTCGGCGCCCTGCCCTCCCGCCTCGGCTTCCGGGCGATGCGCGCCGCGATCGCCGCGCGCCGCTCCCTGGTGGACGTGTCCTTCTGCCTGGAGGACGCCTTGACCCTCGACGCCGACGCGCGCGCCGCGGGGGTCGCCATCCTGCCGGACTGCGGGCTCGCGCCCGGGCTCTCGAACCTGGTGGTGGGTCGCGGACTCGCCACGCGCGGCACACCCGACCAGATCACCATCATGGTCGGCGGGGTGGCCCAGGATTGCTCGAGGCCCTACGGATTCGTAGTGACCTGGTCGCTCGAGGACCTCTACGAGGAGTACCTGCGTCCGGCCCGCGTGGTGAGGGACGGCGAGCGCACCACCGTGCCGGTGTTCAGCGGCCTGGAGCGCGTGCACGTGGACGGGGTGGGGGAGATGGAGGCGTTCTACAGCGACGGGTTGCGCTCCTTGCTCCAGACCGTGCCCGGCGTGCGCGACATGGGCGAGAAGACCCTGCGCTGGCCGGGCCATGCCGACGCGGTGAAGCCGCTGGTTGCCTGCAGCCGGCTGGTGGAGGAGTTCCGCGCCAAGTGCGTGGCCGACGAGCCGCTCGACCTGGTGGCGTTCGTGGTGCGCATGCGCTGGGGCAAGCGCGGCGAGACCGTTACCCTGGTGGACCGCTACGAGCCGGCCACGCGGCTCACCGCCATGGCCCGCACCACGGCGCTGACCTGCTCGGTGTGCGCCCAGCTGGCCGCGGGCGGCGGGGTGCGCGAGACCGGGGTGCTGCCGCTGGAGCGGCTGGCCCGCGACGAGGCGGCGAGCCGCTTCCTCCACGAGCGGCTGGCCGAGCGCGGCGTGCGTCTGGCCTGGAGGGAAGACTAGCCAGCACCGCTTTCAGGGCGGGGCTGCGAACCGGGTTCTACGCCGGGGCCGCCGCCTGCGCCTCGTCCACCCACTCCCGCGCGAGCTGCAGCGTGCGCGCGTTCTCCTCGACGTTCAGGAAGCTTCTGCGCTGCGCCTCGTCGGTGAGCCGGGCCGAGCGCTCGAGGACGCGCGCGCGCGCCGCCGCGATGGCGGCGCCGGCCCCGGACCGGTCGCCGGCGGCGTGCAGGGCCTCGGCATGCGCCAGGCGCACCACGGACTCGCCCTCGTCGATCGCCCCCATCTCCTCCAGGGCGCGGGCGGCCTCGCGGGCCAGCGGCAGCGCCTCCTGGGCCCGACCCAGGGCGATCAGCACCCTGGACAGCACGGCCTGTCCGAACGCCCGCAGCGGCGGCGCGGTCGAGAG
>JBBIHL010000201.1:0-6149 GCA_037447075.1 Candidatus Eiseniibacteriota bacterium
CGGAACGCGGTCATCTTTTGGGCCAGGGGGTTGTCCGCCGCGGGCACCAGGCCCCCGGCGCCGCACACCACGACGCGCTTCACGCCGCTCCCCCGAACACCACCAGCCGCAGGTAGTAGTAGACCAGCGGCCCGGCGAAGTAGAGGCTGTCGAAGCGGTCGAGGACGCCGCCGTGCCCGGGGATGAAGTCCGACGAGGCCGCCACGCCCGTGTCGCGCTTGAGCAGGGATTCCACCAGGTCCCCCACCTGGGCGAACAGCCCGACCAGCAGGCCGAGCGCGGCGGCGTCCCACACCCGCAGGTAGGGCGCGAACCAGGCCCGGGCGAGGTAGGCGGCCGCCACCGCAAGGGCCATCCCGCCCAGCGAGCCCTCCAGGGACTTGCGCGGCGAGATCCCGCGCCAGGGCCGGACGCGCCCGAACAGCCGTCCCACGGCGTAGGCGCCGGTGTCGCTGCTCCAGGTGACGAAGAAGGCGAGCAGCACGTAGCCGGCGCCCGCCGCGTAGGGCTGGCCCAGGGCCGCCGGCAGCTCCCGCAGCAGCACCAGGTGGCCGGAGAGCCAGCCCACGTAGAGCACCCCGAACAGCGAGAGCGCGATGTGCTCCACCCGGCCCGAGGCTTCGGGCTGGCGCAGCTCGAGCCCCAACACCAGCAGCAGGAACGCCGTGAGCATGAAGCCCGCGCTGGGCGTCTGGGGCCGGAACATCAGCCACAGCAGCCCCATGGCGGCGAGCCAGCCCACGCGCCGGTAGGGCTTGAACCCCTTGGCGCGCATCATGCGGTAGAACTCCATCAGACCCAGGCTCACCTCGAGGGCCACCAGACCCAGGAACGCGTAGCCGCCCACCCAGGCCAGCGCGACCAGGATGGGAACGAAGACCACGCCGCTCAACAGGCGGAGCGGGAGCGAGGAGTCGCGCGCCGGAATCAGTCCACCCGGCCGAAGCGGCGTTCCCGCTTCTGGAACGCCGCCACCGCCTGGTAGAGGTGACGCCTGCGGAAGTCGGGCCATAGCGTCTCGGTCACCCAGAGCTCGGTGTAGGCCAGCTGCCACAGCAGGAAGTTGGAGATCCTCATCTCGCCGCTGGTGCGGATCAGCAGGTCGGGATCCGGCAGCCCCGCCGTGTAGAGCCGCGTCTCGATGGCGCGCTCGTCCAGCTCGGCCGGGTCGAAGGGGGCCCGCCGATGGTCCTCCAGCAGGCGCCGCACCGCGTCCACCAGCTCGGCGCGTCCGCTGTAGGAGAGCGCGAGCTGCAGCCGCAGCCCGGTCGAGGACGCCAGGAAGGCGCGGGTCTCGGCCACCGCCTCGCGCACCTCGGCCGGCAGGTCGCCCGGGCGGCCGATGACCTCGAGCCGCACGTTGTTGCGGCGCAGCTCCTCGCGCTCCTCCCGCAGGGTCTGGCGCAGGAATCCCATGAGCGCCTTGACCTCGCGGGCCGGGCGGTTCCAGTTCTCGGTCGAGAAGGTGTAGAGGGTCAGCACCTCGACGCCCAGCTCGACGCAGCCCTTGACCGCCTCGCGCACCGCCTCGCGGCCCGCGCGGTGGCCCATCAGGCGCGGCACGCCCCGCCGCTGCGCCCAGCGGCCGTTGCCGTCCATGATGATGGCGATATGGCGCGGCAGCGCCCCACGGCGCTTGAGTTCTTCCGGCGTAGGCGTGCGCGTGGACAACGCCGCTTCTCCGGCGAGGCGCCCTCCGAGGGCCGCCGCGCTAGACTTCCATGACCTCGGCGGTCTTCTTGGCGAGCAGCTCGTCCACCAGCCCGACGTAGCGGTCGGTGAGCTTCTGCACGTCGGCCATCAGGCGCTTGGCGTCGTCCTCGGAGAAGTCGCCGGTGTCCTGGCGCGCCTTGACCTCCTTGTTCACGTCGTGGCGAACCTGCCGCACGTGAACGCGCCCCTCCTCGGCCAGCTTGCCGACCTGCTTGACCAGCTCCTTGCGCCGCTCCTCGGTGAGCTGCGGGATCGGCACGCGCACGACCACGCCGTCGTCGGAGGGGTTGAGCCCGAGCCCCGCGGTCTGGATGGCCTTGGCGACCGCCTTCACCACGCTCTTGTCCCACGGCTGCACGACGAGCAGCCGGGGCTCCGGAGCGCTCACCGAGGCCACCTGCTGCAGGGGCGTCGGATTGCCATAGTAGTCCACTCGCACGGTGTCGAGCAGGGCGGGCGTCGCCCGGCCGGCGCGGATGTGCCCGATCTCCCGGCGGGTGGCCTCGAGGACCTTCTTCATGCGCTCTTCGGCTTCCAGCAGAGTCTTCTCCGGCATGTTCAGCTCTCCCCGACCCAGGTGCCCACGGGATCGCCCTCCACCACGCGCTTCAGGTTCCCCGGCTGGCCGACGTTGAACACCACCAGCGGCAGCCGGTTGTCCATGCACAGCGAGATGGCCGTCGCGTCCATGACCTTGAGGCCGCGGGTGAGGATATCCAGGTAGCTGATGCGAGGGAAGAACGTCGCTTCGGGCTCCCGCTCCGGGTCCCCGCTGTAGACGCCGTCCACCCGCGTGGCCTTGAGGATGACCTCGGCGCCGATCTCGATGGCGCGCAGGGCGGCGGCGGTGTCGGTGGTGAAGTAGGGGTTGCCGGTGCCCGCGGCCAGAATCACGATGCGGCCCTTCTCCAGGTGGCGCACCGCGCGCCGGCGGATGTAGGGTTCGCACACCCGTGCCATCTCGATGGCCGACATCACGCGGGTGTAGCACCCCCGCTTCTCCAGGAAGTGCTGCAGGGCCAGGGCGTTGATCACGGTGGCCAGCATCCCCATGTAGTCGGCGTGGACCCGGTCCATCCCCCGCGCGCTCGCCGCCAGGCCCCGGAAGATGTTGCCCCCGCCCAGGACCAGGCCGATCTGCACGCCCAGCTCGTGGACCCCGCGCACCTCGTCGGCGATCTGCCCGATGCGCTGCTCGTCCACGCCGTGGCCGCCGGTGCCCGCGAGGATTTCCCCGGAGAGCTTGAGCAGGATGCGGTGGTAGCGGGCCGCCATCGCCCCTAGTCCTGGCCGAGACGATAGCGAACGAACCGGCGGACCATGATGTTCTCGCCGGTCCGGGCCACCGCCTGCCGGACCACGTCCGCCACCGTGACGCGGTCGTCGCGGATATAGGCCTGCTCGAGCAGGCAGAACTCCGTGTAGAACTTCTTGAGCTTGCCCTCCACGATCTGGTCCACGATGTGGGCGGGCTTGCCGCTCCCTTCCAGCTGGGCGCGGTAGATCTCGCGCTCCTTGGCGACCCGCGCGGCGGGCACCTCCTCGCGTCTCACCCACTCGGCCCCGGCGGCCGCCGCCTGCATGGCGAGGTTCCGCACCAGCTCGCGGAACTCGTCGGTGCGCGCCACGAAGTCGGTCTCGCAGTTGACCTCGATCAGCACGCCAACCCGGTTTCCGGGATGGATGTAGGCGTCCACCAGGCCTTCGCCCGTGGCCCGTCCGGACTTCCGCTCCGCCTGGGCGGCACCGCGCTTGCGCAGCACCTCGATGGCGGCCTCCAGGTCGCCGTCGCTCTCGGCCAGCGCCTTCTTGCACTCCATCATGCCGACCCCGGTGCGCTCCCGGAGTTGGCGGACCAGCTCGGCGGTGATCTCCATGCCTTCCTCGCGTGTCGGGTGGCGCGCGCCGGCTCACGCGCGGTCGGTCCGGACCGCGCACCGGTGCGCCGGGTGTCTCGGGTTATGCGGTCGCGACCGGTGCGGACTCGTTGTCGCCTTCGAGGATCTCGGGACCGAAGGAGACCGTTTCCTGGTCTTGACCCTCGAGGGCCAGCGAGCGGGACTCGAGCACGGCGTCCGCCACCAGGCGCGTGAACAGGCGGATGGAGCGGATGGCGTCGTCGTTCCCGGGCAGCGGGAAGTCGATCACGTCGGGGTCGCAGTTGGTGTCCACCACGCCGATGATGGGGATGCCCAGGCGGTTGGCCTCGGCGACGGCGATCTTCTCGCGCTTGGTGTCCACGACGAAGACCAGCCCCGGGAGCCCGGGCATCTCCTTGATGCCGGCGAAGGCGTGCTGCAGGCGTTCGCGCTCACGCGAGAGGCGCGAGACCTCCTTCTTGGTGAGCTTCTCGAAGGTGCCGTCGTCCGCCATCTTGTCGAGGTCCTTCAGACGCTTGATGCTGGAGCGGATGGTCTTGTAGTTGGTGAGCATGCCGCCCAGCCACCGCTCGGTGACGTGGAACATCCCGCAGCGTCCGGCCTCCTCGGCGATCACCGGCTTGGCCTGTCGTTTGGTGCCCACGAACAGCACGTGCCCGCCGGCGCGGATCACGCGCTGGACCGCGGCGCGCGCGGCCTCGACGCACTCGAGGGTCTTCTGCAGGTCGATGATGTAGATGCCGTTGCGCTCGACGAAGATGAAACGCTTCATCTTCGGGTTCCACCGGCGGGTCTGGTGGCCGAAGTGGACCCCCGCCTCGAGCAGGTCCTTCATGGTCACGGTGGGCACGTCGCTCCTCCCGGGGTTGGGGTCCTCCGCCCGGCCGCCGTCGAGGGGCGCATCGCTCCCGTCGGGGAGACCCCGGCGCCCCGGTTTCCGGGCGTGTGCTCTCGGGCACCCAGGGTCCCGAGTCGGGACCCTAGCGTTTGCTGAACTGGAAGCGTTTGCGGGCGCCCGGCTGTCCGTACTTCTTGCGTTCCTTCATGCGCGCGTCGCGCGTCAGGAGCCCCTCGCGGCGCAGCACGGCGCGAAGGGACTCGTCACGCGCCGCCAGGGCCCGCGCCACCGCCAGCTTCAGCGCGTCGGCCTGTCCCGCCTTGCCTCCACCCATCACCCGGGCCATGACGTCGTACTGGTGCGCGGTGTTGGTCAGCACCAGCGGCTTCATCACGGCCCGCCACAGCGATTCCCGGCCGAAGTAGCGGTCCAGCGGGTGGCCGTTCACCACGCAGCGCCCGCTGCCCGGCTGGAGCGCGGCGCGGGCCACCGCTTCCTTCCGCCGGCCCGCCTTCGGGGGGCCGAGCAGGGCGGTGCTCATGGCGCGGCCTCCTGGCGCTTGCGCGCGTGGGGCGGCGCCCAGGCCTGGGGCTTCTGCGCCGCGTGGGGATGCTCGGGGCCGGCGTAGACCTTGAGCTTCCGGAGCATCGCGCGACCCAGGGTGTTGCCGGGCAGCATGCCCTTGACGGCCAGGTAGACCACCCGCTCGGGCCGGCGGGCGCGCAGCTCGGCGAAGGAGGTCCACTTCAACCCGCCGGGGTACATGGAGTGGCGGTAGTAGCGCTTCTGCTCCGGCTTGCGCCCGGTCAGCACCACCTTCTCCGCGTTGACCACGACCACGTGATCGCCGGTGTCCAGGTGCGGCGAATAGATCGGCTTGTGCTTGCCGCGCAACACCCCGGCCACCTGCGTGGCGAGGCGCCCCAGCGGCACGCCATCCGCGTCCACCAGCAGCCAGCGGCGCTCGATCTCCGCCGCTCGCGGCGAGTAGGTTCCCATCATGGCCTCCGGAAACCGCGTCCCCTGCAACCCGGCCGCCCCGCGAGCGTTGCGCGCGAGGGGCTCCCTCATCCCAAAGAAGCGCCGGACGCTATCACGGCGCCCTTCGCCCCGTCAAGGCAGCCCGACCCTCGAGCCGCCCCGGTCGGCCGCGGCGGCGTGGCCCGCCAGCTCGCCGGGCGACCGTGCCACGCCGCGGTCGCTCACCCAGGCGGTGACGAGCCGGGCGGGCGTGACATCGAAGGCGGGGTTGCGCGCCCGCGCCCCCCGAGCCGAGACGCGCCGGCCGCCCAGCGCGAGCACCTCGGACTCCGCGCGCTCCTCGATGGGGCAGTCCATCCCCCGCTCCAGGCCCGGATCGTACGAGCTCCAGGGAAAGGCGACGTGGACGGGGACGCCGTGCGCCGCGCACGCCAACGCCAGCCCGTAGGTCCCCACCTTGTTCGCCACGTCGCCGCTGCGCGCGACGCGGTCCGCCCCCACCCAGACCTGGTCCACCTCACCCCGGGCGACGAGCGCGGGAGCCGCCGCGTCCACGATCACGGCGAACGGCACGGCCGCCCGGGACAGCTCGAGCGCGGTGAGCCGCGAGCCCTGCAGTCGCGGGCGGGATTCGTCCACCCAGACCTGCTCCACCAGGCCGCGCGCGTGACCGGCGAGGATCACCCCCAGCGCCGTGCCCAGGCCACCGGTGGCGAGCGCGCCCGTGTGGCAGTGGG
>JBBIHL010000202.1:0-6149 GCA_037447075.1 Candidatus Eiseniibacteriota bacterium
TCGTCGGTCAGCACCCGGTTCACGCTCTTGGCGCGCTCGAACACCGCCCGCACCCGATCGGGGGTGGGCTCGATGGCGTTCTCCCTCAGCCACCAGCGCACGTTGCTCTCGCCGCTCATCGGACCCACCTCGATCTCCTGGCGGCGGCCCACGAGGCTGGCCGGCACTCCCGAGTAGACGCGGTCCGCGAGCCAGTCCTGCCCCTTGCCGTAGGCCTTGATCACCGCGGCCGCATGCACCCCCGTCCCGGTGCGGAACGCGTCGCGCCCCACCACCGGATAGTTCGGCGGGATGGGCACCTCGGTGCTCTCGCTCACCAGGTTGCAGTAGTCGGGGAGCAGCGAGAGGTCGTTCTCGATCCAGCCCAGCAGCTTCAAGTTCACCAGCAGCTGGTCCATGGGTGTGTTGCCCACGCGCTCGCCGATGCCGATGCCGCAGGCATGCACCCGCGACGCGCCCGCCTGGATGGCGGCGATGGAGTTGATGACGGCCAGCCCGCGGTCGCAGTGGCCGTGCCAGTCGAGCCCGATCTCGGCCCCGCTCTCCTTCACCACCTGGGCGGCGAAGCGCACCAGGTTGTGCGCCCCGGTGGGGGTGGCGTGACCCACCGTGTCGCACAGGCAGAGGCGCCGTGCGCCGCAACGGATGGCGGTGAGGAAGAGCTGCCGCAGCGTCTCGGGGCGGGCGCGGACCGTGTCCTCGGTCACGTACATCACCGGCAGGCCGTGCCGGACGGCCAGCGTCACCGCCTCGTCCGTGTGGCGGACCATCATGTCCAGGGTCCAGTTCTCCGCGTACTGCCGGATGGGAGAGGAGCCGATGAAGGCGCAGACCTCGATGGGGATTCCCACGCGCTGGGAGATCTCGATCACCGGGCGGATGTCGCTCTCCAGGGTTCGCGCCGCGCAGTTGGCCTGGATGCGGAGCCGGCCGTCCCGGATCTCCCGCGCCAGGCGCTCGACGTCGCGCTCCACGTGCGTGCCCGCCCCGGGCAGCCCGATGTCCGCGGTGTCGATGCCCAGCGAGTCCATCAGGTAGAGGATGCGTACCTTCTCGTCGATGGACGGCGTCTTCACCGACGGGGACTGCAGGCCGTCGCGCAGGGTCTCGTCGTCGAGCTGGACGCGGAAGGGGGGCTTCTCCCAGCGCTCCCCGGCCTCGTTCCAGTCGTAGATGAGCTGAAGCTCCCGATCGTCCATGCCGCCCCCGCTCGGCGCTACGCCCGCTCCACCAGCACCGCGATCCCCTGGCCGCCGCCGATGCAGGCGCTGGCCACGCCGAAGCGCCGGTTCCGCTTCCCCAGCTCGAGGAGCAGGGTGTAGATCAGGCGCGTGCCGGTGGCGCCCAGCGGATGTCCCAGCGCGATGGCGCCGCCGTTCACGTTGACCTTGTCGCGCTCCAGCCCCAGCGCCCTCTCCACCGACAGGTACTGCCCGGCGAAGGCCTCGTTGATCTCGAAGAGGTCCACCTGGTCGAGCGTCATGCCCGCGCGCTCGAGCGCGCGGCGGATGGCCGGGACGGGGCCGAAGCCCATGATGCGGGGCTCCACGCCCGCGTAGCCCCAGGCGCGCACGTGCCCCAGCGGGGTCTTGCCCGCGGCGCGGGCGCGCTCGGCGGTGGTCACGACGACGGCGGCGGCGCCGTCCACGATGCCCGAGGCGTTGCCCGCCGTGACCATGGAGTCGGGGCCGAAGGCGCCGGGCAGCGCGGCCAGCTTCTCGAGGTTGGTGTCGGGGAAGAGGTGGTCGTCCTTGTCCACCACCACGGTCTTGCGGCCGGCCTTGACCTCGACCGGAACGATCTCCTCGGCGTAGCGCCCGCTCTGGGTGGAGCGCACGCCCGCCTGGTGGGAGCGCAGGGCGTATTCGTCCATCTGCGGCCGGGTGATGCCGTGCTCCCGCGCCAGGATGTCCGAGGTCTGCGCCATGAAGCAGCCGCACATGGTGTCGAGCAGCGCCGCCATCAGCGAGTCCTCGAGCTGCTGGTGGCCCAGCTTGTAGCCGGTGCCGCGCGCCCCGCGCACCACGAACGGCGCCTGGCTCATGTTCTCCATGCCGCCGGCCAGCACCCAGCGGGCCTCGCCCAGCTGGAGCAGCTGGGCCGCGGACACCACCGCCTGCAGCCCCGACCCGCACAGCCGGTTCACGGTGAGGGCCGGCACCTCCGGGGGCACGCCGGCCTTGAGCCCCGCGTGACGCGCGCCGTAGAGGGCGTCGCCCGAGGTCTGCATGGCGTTCCCCATCACCACGTGATCGATCTCGGCGGCGGGCACGCCGGCGCGCTGCAGCGCGGCCCGCGCGGCCGCCGCGCCCAGGTCGATGGCGGAGACGTCCTTGAGGGCGCCCCCCGGGGCGCCGGAGCCGGTCTTGCCGCCCACCCACTCGGCCATCGGAGTGCGCGCGCCTGCGACGATCACGACTTCGGGAAGGGAGGGGCTGGGCACGAGGACGACTCCTGGCTGGGGTGGCGAGACGAGGACCGGGCCGGCAGGAGCGCATTCCGCCTGGAACGGGCTCCGCACCTCACGCTAGCAAAGGCCAGGCCCCGCCTCAAGCCGCGCCACCCGGGCGGCGCGGGACGTCGTTGCGGGCTGGCCGGCGCGCCGCGGTGGCGCTAGATTGTCCCGGGCCTGCGGCGGCCGGCCGGCCGTCGCTCCCGCCCCCACGCCATGCGCCGCGTCGACCGCCGCGAGTTCCTCGCCGCCGCCGGGCGCCTTGGTGCCGGCGCGCTCGCGCTCGCCGTCGTTCCCGGGCTGGCGCGCCGCGCCGTGGCCGAGCCCCCCGACCTCATCGAGCGCAACGACTATCCCCAGCACTGGGAAACCACCCTGGAGGCGCTGGGTCGCTCGGAGCTCACACCGAACGACTGCTTCTTCGTGCGCAGCCACCTCCCGGTGCCCGCGCTCGAGGAGTCGGGCTACCGCCTGGAGGTCTCGGGCCTGGTGCGGTCGCCGCTGGTGCTCTCGCTGGGCGACCTGCGCGCGCTCCCCCAGGTCGAAGCCGTCCATACCCTGGAGTGCGCGGGGAACGGCCGCGGCCTCTACCGGCTGCCCGGCACCTCCGGGACCCAATGGGAATACGGGGCGGTGGGGACGGCGGCCTGGGGCGGCGTCCGCCTGGCCTCGCTGCTCCAGCGCGCCCGCCCGCTCCCGGAGGCGCGGCACGTCTGGTTCGAAGCCGCCGATCGGGCCCCCCTGCCGCAGACGCCGGGGTTCCTGCGCAGCATCCCGCTGGAGAAGGCCATGTCCGACACCCTGCTCGCCCTCACCATGAACGGGGAGAAGCTGCCCCCGCTGCACGGAGCGCCGCTGCGTGCGGTGGTGCCGGGCTGGTACGCCATGGCCTCCACCAAGTGGCTGTCGCGCGTGCGGGTGGAGGGTGCGCCGTCCGACAACCACTTCATGGCACGGAGCTATCGCTACCTCTACCCGGGCGCGGACCCGGCCCAGGCGCCCCCGGTGGAGGGGATGAAGGTGAAGTCGCTGATCACGCGCCCTTACGGCTCCTCCTGGCGCGCCGGGCGCCGGCTGCGGGTGGAGGGCTTCGCCTGGGCGGGGGAGGCCGGCGTGAGCCACGTGGACGTCTCCTCCGACGGCGGGAGCACGTGGCGGCGGGCACGGCTTCGCGGCGAGCCCCGCCCCCTCGCCTGGCGCGCCTGGTCCCTCGAGGTGCCGGCCCGCCCGGGAGAGCGCCTCTCCCTGATGGCGCGCGCCACCGACGGTGCGGGGGAGACGCAGCCGCTCCAGGCCCGCCCCAACGCGGCGGGGTACGCGAACAACTCCATCCACCGGGTGACCGTGGATGTCCGCGGCTAGGGCCGTCGTCGGCTTCGCGGTGGGGGCCGGCCTCCTCGCGCTCGCCGCCCTGACGGGGGAGAAGGGGGAGCGCGCGCCCCCGCTCCGGCGCGTCTACCGCGCGGAGCTGCCGGCCGGGGCCGGTCGCTCGATCGTGCGCGAGCGCTGCATGCTCTGCCACTCCGGCCTGCTCGTCGTGCAGCAGGCCAAGGACTCGACCGGCTGGGAGAAGACCGTGAGGCTCATGGAGACCTGGGGGGCGCAGGTCGCGCCGGCCGAGCATCCGGAGCTGGTGCGCTACCTCACCGCCCACTTCGGGGCGCGGCCGGGGCGGTGAGGGCCCGGCCTGCACGGAGCATCGGGCCGCCCCCGCCAGGTCGCGATTGCGCGAAGCGCGGCTCCTCGGGCATAGTAGCCGCCTTCCCCGGGCGCCGTCCGCGTGCCCCCGCATTCCCCAGGAGAACTGCTTGGACCGTCCACTGGTCGAAACGCTCGCGCTCAAGGAAGGCGCGCGCATCGTGCTGCTGGTGCTGGACGGGCTGGGTGACCTCCCCCACCCGCAGCACGGCGGGCTCACGCCGCTCGAGGAGGCCGTCACCCCCAACCTCGACCGCCTGGCGCCCCGTTCGGCCATGGGGCGCATCCTTCCCGTGGCCCCGGGCGTCACGCCCGGCAGCGGCCCGGGCCACCTGGCGCTGTTCGGCTTCGACCCGGCCGCCACCGAGGTGGGCCGGGGCGTGCTCGAGGCCCTGGGCGCGGGAATGACGGTGCAGCCCGGGGACGTCGCGGCCCGCGCCAACTTCTGCACGGTGGACGGCACGGGCACGGTGACCGACCGGCGGGCGGGCCGCATCCCCAGCGAGACCTGCGCCAGGCTGGTCGAGAAGCTCCGGGGGGCGGTCCCGCGCGTCGAGGACGTGGAGGTGGTGCTGCAGGCGGGCAGGGGTCACCGGTTCGTCGCGCTCTTCCGCGGTCCCGGTCTGGGCGAGGGGGTGAGCGACGCGGATCCGCACCGCGAAGGGCTCCCCATCCCGGCGGCCGTCGCCGAGGCGGCCCAGGGGATGAAGACGGCGCGGGTCGTGAACGCCTTCGTCCAGGGAGCGCGTGGGGCGCTCGCGGGCGAGGCGCCCGCCAACGCCGTCCTGGTGCGCGGGCTCTCGGCGCGCCCCCGCTTCCCCAGCTTCCAGGAGCGCTTCCATCTGCGCGCCGGCGCGGTGGCGCCCTATCCCATGTACCGGGGCGTGGCCCAGCTCGCGGGCATGGAGGTGATCGGGACCGGCGAGAGCGTCGCGGACGAGTTCGGGACCGTGGCCGCCCACTGGGATCGCTTCGACTTCTTCTTCGTCCACTTCAAGCCCACCGACATGGCCGGCGAGGATGGGGACTTCGACGCCAAGGCCCGCGCCATCGAGGAAGTGGACCGCGCCCTGCCCGCGCTGCTCGACCTCGGGCCCGGCGTCCTGTGCGTGACCGGCGATCACTCCACGCCCGTGCCGATCCGCGGCCACTCCTGGCACCCGGTGCCGGTCATGATCCACGCGCCCCACTGCGGAGCCGACGGCCTGCAGCGCTTCCACGAGCGCTACGCGCGCGCCGGGAGCCTGGGGACCTTCGAGAGCCGCCACCTGATGTCGCTGCTGCTGGCCAACGCCGGGCGCCTGGACAAGTTCGGCGCATGACCCGGGCCGAGCGGGTGAGCCAGGGGCTCGGACTCGCCCACGCCTGTGTGGCCCTCGCCGCCTGCGCGGTGCTGGCCGCCCTGGCGCCGCCGGTCCGGTCCGGGACGCCGCCGTTCCCCGTCGCGGCCACGGGGGCGCCCTTCCCGGGCGGCGCGCTCGAGCCCGCCACCGCCCGCCAGGCCGGGCTGGCCCTGGCCGAGTACTGGCTGGGCGACGATGCCTTCAACAACCCCGCGGGGGCGATCGGGCCGTCGGGGGGGTCGGTCACGCCGCTCTTCCTGCGCTCCAGCCGCCAGGACCTGCGCGCGGTCTATCGCCAGTTCGACGAGCAGACGGGCAATCTCGACCTCGCGAGCGCGCAGCTGCGCGCCGGCAACCGCTACGGGGGCGCCGCGCTCTACTTTGGCCGGCCCTGGAACCGTGAGGAGGGCCAGGCCTACCTGCTCGGGGACATCACCGCGCCACCGGCCGTTCGGGACGCGGAGTTCACAAGCCGGGAGCAGAACGTGGGCGTGGCCGTGGCCACCTCGGGCGCCGTGGCCGGAGGCCGCCTCGCCGTCGGCATGGCGGCCGAATGGCTGCGTCGCGAGGACCGCTACCGCCTGGTGTCCGACACCGACGGGCTGCCGCTCGACGTGAGCAAGGTCCGCTTCCAGGGCGAGGGGCTAGCCGGGCAG
>JBBIHL010000203.1:0-6147 GCA_037447075.1 Candidatus Eiseniibacteriota bacterium
TGCCGTGGGACGGCCGCGACGCGCTCGGCAGGGCCGCGGCGGCGGGGCTCTACATCGTTCGGGTCCGCAGCGGGGCTCGGGCCGAGCAGCGGGTCGTGGTGAAGCTGGAGTGAGCGGGGGCTCGCCGACGCGGCGGACCCCCGCTCGCATGCGCCCGGCTCCGGGCGCTCGCGGCCGCTACGCCTTGAGGATCACCAGCTGCCTGACCGTCCGGAAAGCCGCCGGGTCAAGGATGCGAAGCTCCATCCCGTCGCCGGCGGGCCGGAGCTCGTAGCTCGAGGGCGGCTGGGCGCTCAGCACCCGAGCCTTGGTGGACGGGATGGGGATCACGGTCTGCTGGTCCGTGTCCAGCGGGGTGAGCCCGTTCGCGCCGGCCTGGCCCGTGGGCTGCAGGGTCTTGCCGAGGCCCAGGAGGCCGCCCCGGGCCACGACGAGGCCCGCCGCGGCGAGGTCCTTCTTGGTGCCGACGGCGTAGTAGACCGTGGCCAGCTCGCGGCGCTTCTCCTCCAGTGACTGATCGCGGACCCGGAGCGCGTCCTGGTTCTGCTGGACCTCGGCCACCAGGCCGGCGACCTGGGTCTGCAGCGAGTCCACGCGGGCCGAGAGCTGGGCGACGAACTCCTCCTTCTCGGCCACGGACTTCTTGAGGCCGGCGACCAGCCGCTCGAGCCCTGCGATCCGGTTGCCGCTCGCCTTCAGGCTCGATTCCAGCTGCCGGATTCTCTGCTTGCTGCGCTGGACGATGGCTCGCAGATCGGCGATCCGGTCGAGGGCCTCGCGGCCGTCCGGCTGCGAGAGCGCCCGCTCGCTCTTCAGCTCCCGGGTGAGCAGCTGCACGTTCGTGTCGCCCAGCGAGATCGCGTTGAGGCTGTCCTGGATCTCGGCGATGGCGTCAATGGTCTCGGCGTAGCGGGTCCGCACGCTCTCTTCCGCGGCCTTGGTGCTCCGGTAGTCCGCCGTGACCCTCTGGTAGCGCGTGAAGAGCACGGCGGTGGCGGCCAGAAGCAGGACGATCGCGGCGACCATCGCGAGGACTGCGGGTCTGCGCATGATTCCTTCTCCTCCGTTCGCGGCCGGGGTCTGCTTGGTGATTCCGGCTGGGCGGCCGGGCCCCATTTCGCCCGCCCCGTGGCGCTCGGGGCTGCGATGTCATACCCCGGGCCGCGGGCGATTCGCCCGGGATCGGGGAACTGCCGGCACGGCCTGCCAGTGCGCCGCGCCGTCGCGGAGCATCGCCCTGACCTGGTCCGGTCGCGCGGCCGCGCCTTCACAGGCGCAGCAGCCTCGCCGCGTTTCCCCCCAGGATCGCCGCCTTCTCGTCGTCCGGGATCGGCAGGCTCGAGACGCTTTCCACCATGCGCTCCAGGCTCCCGATCTGGTGAGGGTAGTCGCTGCCCGCCAGCAGGTGGCCCGGACCGGCGAAGGCGAGCGCCAGGCGCAGGGCGCCGGGGTCGAAGTTGACCGTGTCGTAGTAGAAGGCCTTGAGGTACTCGCTGGGCGGCTTCCGGATGTTGGTCCGGCACTCCTTGAAGGCGTGGAAGCCGCGATCGAGCCGCTCGGCCAGGTAGGGGATGGCCCCGCCCAGGTGCGCCAGCACCCAGGTGAGCCCCGGGAATCGCTCGACCGTGCCGCTGAACACCAGCTTGGCCGCCGCCAGCGTGGTGTCGAAGGTGAACCCCAGCAGCGGCATGAGCCAGTAGTCCGTCATCGCCTCCACGCCCACGGGGTGGATGGGATGGATGTAGAGCACGGCGCCCAGCTCCTGCGCCTTCTCGTAGAGGGGCCAGTAGCGGGGGTCGCTCAACGCCGTGCCGTTGACGTTGCTGAACAGCATCGCCCCCTTGAGGCCCAGCGTCGTGACCGCGCGGTCCAGCTCCGCCACCGACGCCGCGGGGTCGTTCAGCGGCAGCGTGGCGAGCGCGGCGAAGCGATCGCCCCGCTCCACGACGATCGCGCCCAGCGCGTCGTTGACCGTGCGCGCCAGCGCGACGGCGCGCGCGGGCTGCTCGACGTGCGTGCCGGGCGAGGTGAAGGTGAGCACCTGCCGGTGGATGCCCTGGCGGGCGAGGACCTCCTCGCGAAAACCGATATCCCGGTGCCCCCGTACCACGATGTTGTAGTCCCCGGGGTAGTGGAGCCGGGGGTTGCCCTCGGCGTCCACCGTCACCTGCACGCTGGTCGGCCCGGCGCGGAGGGCGTCCAGGTAGGCGGGTGGATAGTAGTGGTTATGGAAGTCCACGATCCTCACGCTGCCCCTCCTTGTTGCCCGAGCCGCCCCGCACCCAGATGGAGTAGGCCGGGAGTCCCAGCGCGACGATGAAGAGTCCGAGCGCGCAGCTCCGCGGGTCGGCGGCGAACGCATGCACGACGATCCCGGCGGCGGCCGCCGCGAACACGGCCGGCACCACAGGGTAGCCCCAGGCGCGGTAGCCGGGCGAGTACGCGCTCCGGCGGCGCCACACGAAGAGTCCCAGGGCCATCAGGCCGAAGAAGATCCACTCGGTGTAGATGACCCGGGTGAAGAGCTCGCGATAGGTGCCGGTCGCGACCAGCACCGACGACCACACAGCCTGGACGCCGATCGCGCGATGCGGCGTGCGGAAGCGCGGGTGCAGACCGCCCATCCACCGGAACAGCAGGCCGTCCCGCGCCATCGCGTAGTAGACGCGCGGCCCAGCCAGGACGATGCCGCTCAAGGCGCCGAACGTGGAGAAGATCACCAGCCCCGAGACCAGGGCGCCGCCCGCCCGGCCGACCAGCAGCTCCGCCGCGTCGGCGGCCACCCGCTTGGAGGCGATCACCGCATCCAGCGGGAGCAGGTAGAGGTAGGCGGCGTTGAGGGCGGCGTAGCAGGCCGTCACGATCACCGTCCCCAGGAGCAGCGCGCGCGGGACGGTCCTCCGGGGCTCGCGCGTCTCCCCGGCGGCGTAGGTGACCATGTGCCAGCCCCCGAAGGCGAACAGCCCCGCCGCCACGGCGGCGGCGAACCCCGAGGCGGTGAGTGCGACCCCGGCCGAGGCGGAGCCACCGGCGGGCGCGCGGGAGACGAAGTGCTCGGGAAGCGCCCGGCCGAGCGTGAAGGCCAGGAGGACGAGCCCGCCGATCGCCAGCACCTTCACCAGCGTGAACGAGGCCTGGAGCGTGCCCTTGAGCTGGGCGTCGAGCCTCGAAGGCGTTGACGGCGGAGAGCGCGAGAATCCCCGCGATGGCGACGGCGCGGATCCCCGTCTCCCCCAGGGGGACGAAGTAGCCGACGTAGCGGCCGAACACCATCCCGATCGCGGCGACGATGCCGGAGTGGATGCTCCAGAACATCGCCCAGCCCCACAGGAACCCGACCGCCGGCGAGTAGGTCTCCTTGAGGAACACGTAGAGCCCGCCCGTGCGGGGGAACGCGGAGGCCAGCTCCGCGCAGGCCAGCGCCCCGAAGAAGGTCAGGGCGCCGGCGACCACCCATACCCAGAGCGTCCCGAGGACCGAAGGGAACTGCCCGGTCACCTCCGAGGCCTGGACGAAGATGGCGGCCCCGATGATGGTTCCCACCACCATCGCGCTGGCGTGGGGGAGGCCCATGGCGCGCTCGAGCGCTGCGGCGGGTTTGGGCCCTTGAGCCAAGCGGTAGCCCTCCCACGTGAATGCCGGAGACGCCACGGTCAGCACGACCCGCACCGCCGCGCCGTGAAGCTCCCCATTATGGAGGGACGGGCTCCGGCGGGGAAGTCCACGGCGTTGTTCACGACGCGATCACGCGGCGGTCCGCTGCCGACCGCGCGCCCAGGGAAGGAGGCCGGAGGTTCAGCCGCAAGGCTCATCCCTCCGCCCCGGCCGCCGGAGGGAGCTGGCCTCCCCACTACCGCGCCATGACTGGCTGCACGTCCCTCCCGGGCTGCGGCTCGCCGCCCAGGGGAGCGTGACCCACCCGTCGAACGGCAGCGAGCAGCGCGCCCGCCAGCCCCATGGCGACCAAGCCCATCAGCAAATGGGCGACCCGGATGACCCAGTGGCCGGGGCCGGGGAGGATCCCCATCTGGGCGATGCCGATAACGGGGATCAACAGTCCCCACACCAGGGCGGTCAGGGCCAGACCGAGCGGGGCTCCCGCGCGGGCGCACAGCACCGCCAGCGTCCACAGCGCCAGCACGAAGGCGGCCCCGAGGATCATGTGCAGCGGAAGCAAGGCCGTGGCGTGCCCGGTCCAGAACAAGACGCCGAGGACGACCTGGACGGCTCCGGCGATGCCCACCACCGCACGACTCACGACGATCGCGATCTTCATTGACTGTCACCTCCGCGCGGCCGGGCTGACTTGACGACCGACAGAGGACCTCGCGACGGGCAGAGGACTCCGGGCACGGCCTTCACGGCTCCCTCCACGCTACGCGGCAGGCGCCAGCCGCGGGCCGAGCCTCGCCTCCCGGACCAGCGCCCCGAGGGCGAGCAGGTGGAGGAGGAACGACATCGGTACCGCGAAGGTCGGCACCAGGATCATCGGCAGGCTCCCCATGGCGGCGGCCGGCGGGACCCGCGGGCCGAGCTCGGGCGCGACCAGCGGGGCGAGCCACCCGGTCCCCATCCCGACCGCCACCACCAGGTCCAGCAGGCCGATCACGTTCCACGAGATGGCCAGCCCGCGGGCGCCCCGCACTCCGCGCGCCAGCGCCAGCGCCACCATCGGCGCCGTCAGGCCGATCGCCACGTCGCCCCAGCCGGCCGGGAGCGCGAAGTGCGCCGGCAGCTGCCCCTGCGCGAGCAGGATCACGAACAAGATGCCGACGACCCTCCAGGCCTGCGCGCGGTGCAGCGCCGGGAGCGGCGCGGCCGCCAGCGCGCGCCGGAGCGCCGAGGAGCGCCAGAGGGCCAGCAGGACGACTGCGAACGACGCTCCGAGGAAGAGCGGGATGAGGGGCGGGATGGTGAACGTCCCGCGGGCGAGGAGGGAGGCGGGAGAGGGCGCAACGAGCAGGACGGCTCCCAGCCAGGCGCCGAAGAAGACGCCGGAGCCGATCCGGACCCTCCGTTGCGCCGCGGGGGGCAGGCCGCTGCGGCCCGCCGCCGAGGACAGGATGCTCCAGGCCACGACCGCGATCGTGAGATTCGCCGCGATCACGGTCAGCGCGATGTACCAGGGGATGACGGGAATCACGGTCGGGCTCCTTTCGGGTTGGGGTTCGCGTTCACGGCCTAGACCGAAGCGGGCGCGAGGTCGCCGATCGCGACCTCCGGCTCGGGCGCCGGCTCGGAGGCGGCCACCTTGCGTTCGCGCGCGACCAGCATGTAGATCGCCGGCACCACGAGGAGGGTGAACGCCGTTCCGATGATCATGCCGCTCACCAGCATGATGCCGATGCTGTTGCGCGCTCCCGCCCCGGGACCGCTGGCGAAGACCAGCGGAAGGTGGCCGAACACGGTGGCGGCGGTCGTCATCAGGATCGGCCGCAGCCGCGTGCCCGCGGCCTCGATGACGGCGCGCAGCTTGTCCGTCCCCGCCTCCTGCAGCTGGTTCGCGAACTGGACGATGAGGATCCCGTTCTTCGCCACCAACCCGACCAGGGTGATGAGCCCGACCTGGCTGTAGATGTTCAGCGTGGTGAGGCCCAGGAAGGAGAAGAGCAGGGCTCCACATATGGCGAGCGGCGCCGAGCCGGCGAGGATGACGAAAGGATCCCGAAAGCTCTCGAACTGCGCCGCGAGCACCAGGTAGATGAGGATCGCGGACAGCAGGAAGATGCCCAGGAAGCGGCTGCCCTCGGTGCGGAGCTGGCGGGACTCGCCGGCGTAGTCCAGGGTGAAGCCGGCGGGCAGGACCTTCCGGGCTTCCTCCAGCAAGCCCAATGCCCGGTCCAGCGGCACCCCGGGTGGGATGACGCCCTGGATGCGCACGGCGTTGAGCTGCTGGAACCGCTTGAGCTCGCGCGGCTCGGTGGTGGTCCGGAGCGTGGCGAAGGTCGCCAGCGGAACGAGTCGGCCGGCCTGTCCGCTGACGTAGATGTCCTCGAGCTGATCCGGCGTCAGGCGCTCGCTGCGCTTCACCTGCGGGATCACCTTGTAGCTGCGGCCCTGGATGCTGAAGCGGTTGACGTAGTTCCCACCCACTAGGGTGGAGAGGTCCCGCCCGGTCTGGCTCAGGTCCACGCCCTGCGAGCGCAC
>JBBIHL010000204.1:0-413 GCA_037447075.1 Candidatus Eiseniibacteriota bacterium
ATTGTGGACGACCTGTTGGATGTTCCTCGCCCTGCTCGCTGCGGTATGCCTGGTCTGGATGCACCTCGTGATCGCCCGCATGATGCACGAACAGGCGCCCGCCCTGATGCGGCGGGTCGAGGAACCCCGCGCATGAGGTCCGTCGGGGAAGGCGTCCGGCGACTCCCGCCCGCCTACTTCGCCCTGGTCATGGCGACCGGGATCGTCTCCATCGCCTCGGACCAGGCCGGCTTCCGGGCGCTCGCCCTCGCACTGCTGTGGCTCAACGTCGCCCAGTACCTCCTGCTCTGGGTCCTGACCCTGTGGCGACTTCTCCTCTATCCCCGCGATCTCCTGGCCGATCTCGGCGACCACCGGCTGGGGCCCGGCTTCTTCACCTCCGTCGCCGCCACGTGCGTGCTGGGGAATCAGCT
>JBBIHL010000204.1:441-6128 GCA_037447075.1 Candidatus Eiseniibacteriota bacterium
CGGTCTCTGGCTCTTCGGCCTGGTGCTCTGGATCCTCCTGACCTACGTCATCTTCACGAATCTGACCATCAAGGAGACGAAGCCCACGATTGACCAAGGCATCACGGGCGCCTGGTTGCTCGCGGTGGTCGCGACACAGTCGATCGCGGTGCTGAGCGCCCTCCTGGCGCGGGACCTCGAGCAGCCGCAGCGCCTGTATGTCAATTTCACCGCTCTCTCGATGTGGCTGTGGGGCGGCATGATGTACATATGGATGATCTCCCTCATCTTCTACCGCTACACGTTTTTCAAGTTCTCCCCGGGGGATCTGTCACCGCCGTACTGGATCAACATGGGTGCCATGGCGATCTCGACGCTTGCCGGTGCGCTCCTGACCGAGAACGCCGGCGACGCGTGGTTCCTCCACACGCTCCTGCCGTTCCTGAAGGGATTCACGGTCTTCTTCTGGGCGACCGGAACATGGTGGATCCCGATGCTCGCCATCCTGGCGCTGTGGCGACACGTCTACAAGCGATTCCCGTTGACGTACGATCCGCTGTACTGGGGCGCGGTCTTTCCACTGGGCATGTATACCGCCTCCACGCACGAGATGGCCCGGGTGATGCGCTTGGAGTTTCTCCTGGGAATCCCGCGGATCTTCATCTACCTCGCGCTGGCGGCATGGGGGTTGACGTTCTACGGCCTCGTGGGCCGGTTGGTGACACGGCCGCGCGGCGGCGACCGCGGGCACGCCGCCGTTCCGACGCCCGCTGTCCCGGGGTAGCGAGGACGACTTCGGTGCGCACCGCGGCGAAAATAGCCAGGCCGGAGCAGTGCATGGCGAGGGCTTCCCGGCGCCGGGAATGGCTCCGGTGCTCGAGGATCGTGGTTGGGCTCGGGTGTCTGCTCGGCTGGCCCCCCGCCCGCCCGCTCGCCTGCAACCTCGCCATGGGAGGCGGACTGCTCCTGCTGCTGAGGCCCCGAGGCATGTCGGATGAGCGCATGCGTGCCACCTGGTCGTCGTTGCGAAGCAGCGACCCGGGAGTCCTGGAGCGCGATCTCCGCCGGTGCCATCGGAACCTGTTCGGGTCCCGGGGCGCAGGACGCATCGAGCTCGTGGAGTCGCGATTCCGCGCTGCGCTGGGGCATCGGTCACGGGGGGCGTCGGTGCCCTGCACGGCGGCGATGCACCGCGCGCTGGAAGCGCGCTACGCGTCCGCGCACTTCGAGCCCGTGACCCGGGATCTGCCGCCCGACCACATCACCGTCGAACTGCACTTCCTGGGTCACCTGCTCGAGAAGGCCTCGGACAACGGTCCCGACGCGTGGCGGGCGATCCGCGAGGCGCGATCCTTCCTGAGCGACCACATCCTGAGCTGGCTGCCGGCGCTGCGCGCGGCGCTGGCCGCGCGCCCCGATGGGGGCTTCTACCTGGCCATCGTGGCGACTGCGGAGGCCAATGCACGGGCGCTCTGGCGCGACCTTGCCTGAAGCGTCCCGAAGGCGACGGGGTGTGCCGCTGCGGAGCGTTGCCCCGACCTGCTCCGCCGGTTGACGCCCCCCAACTGCTCCGATAGCCTTCCGGGGTCACGTTTCCCGTCGTTCACCCCACGGAGTGCCGCCATGGCCAGGGAAGTACTCCCGCCCGAGACGGACCACAACGGCAACCTCGACGACTACGACAAGGCCTACGCCTCGTTCGACTGGAAGCAGGTCGAGCCCGAGTTCGACTGGTTCCGCACCGGCCAGGTCAACATGGCGCACGAGTGCGTGGACCGCCACTGCCGGGGCCCGCGCAAGAACAAGCTCGCGTTGCTCTACACCGACGGCCAGCGCGTGGAGAAGTTCACCTTCGAGGACCTGATGCGGTTGTCGAACCGCTTCGCCAACGTCCTCATCCGCCTGGGCGTGGCGAAGGGCGACCGCGTCTTCGTGTTCCTGCCGCGCGTGCCGGAGACCTACATCGGCATCCTGGGCATCCTCAAGGCGGGCGCGATCCCGAGCCCCTTGTTCGAGGCCTTCATGACCGACGCGGTGCGCGACCGCATGCAGGACGCCGCCGCCGTCGCGCTGCTCACGACGCGCACCCTGCTCGAGCGCGTGCCCGAGGACGACCTGCCGAGCCTCAAGCACGTGATCCTGGTGGGCGGAGGCGGCCACAAGGAGGGCGTCCATCGCGGGTGGGACGAGGAGATGGACAAGTCGAGCGAGAAGTTCGACCTCGTCTGGCTGGGACGCGAGGATCCGCTCATCCTCCACTACACCTCGGGCTCGACCGGCAAGCCCAAGGGGGCGCTGCACGTGCAGAACGCGATGATCGGGCACTACCAGACCGGCAAGTGGATCATGGACCTCAAGCCCACCGACACCTACTGGTGCACGGCGGACCCGGGGTGGGTGACGGGGACCTCGTACGGCATCTTCTCGCCCTGGCTCAACGGCGTGACCAACGTGATCCGCGGCGGCCGCTTCGACGCCGAGGGCTGGTACCAGACCATCGAACGGCACCGCGTGACGGTGTGGTACTCGGCACCCACCGCCTTCCGCATGCTGATGGCGGCGGGCGAGAAGGTGGCGGAGCGATACGACCTCTCCTCGCTGCGCCACGTCATGTCGGTGGGAGAGCCCTTGAACCCGGAGGTGGTGCGCTGGGGGTGGCGCGTCTACGGCAGGCGCATCCACGACAACTGGTGGATGACCGAGACCGGCCAGCAGCTGATCTCGAACTACCCCTCCATGGACGTGCGCCCCGGCTCGATGGGCAAGCCGTTCCCCGGCGTCGAGGCCGCGATCCTCGACGAGAAGGGCAACCCGCTCCCCCCCAACACGCTGGGACTGCTGTGCATCAAGGCGGGCTGGCCGGCCATGATGCGGCAGATCTGGAACAACCCGGCGCGCTACCAGGAGTACTTCCGGTTCCCGGGCTACTACTTCACGGGCGACACCGCCTACCAGGACGAGGACGGCTACTTCTGGTTCCAGGGCCGCGCCGACGACGTGATCAACACGGCCGGCGAGCGGGTGGGCCCCTTCGAGGTGGAATCGGCCCTGGTGTCGCACCCCGCGGTGGCCGAGGCCGGCGTGATCGGCAAGCCGGACGAGCTGCGCGGTCAGATCATCAAGGCTTTCATCGCGCTGCGGCCGGGCCACGAGCCCAGTGAGGAGCTCAAGAAGGAGGTCGCCGCCCACGTCAAGAAGCACCTGGCCGCCCACGCCGCCCCGCGCGAGATCGAGTTCCGCGACAAGCTGCCCAAGACCCGCTCGGGAAAGATCATGCGGCGCGTCCTGAAGGCCTGGGACCAGGGCCTCCCGGTGGGGGACATCAGCACGCTGGAGGACTGAGTGCGGCAGCGTGGGCCTCGTGAGGCCGGAAGATGAACCCGAAGATCCCAGTTGACCACGATCGTCTCGCCGAGTTCTGCAGGCGGAATCACATCCGGAGGCTGTCCTTCTTCGGTTCCGTGCTAAGGGAGGACTTTGGACCGGAAAGCGACGTGGACGTCCTGGTTCAGTTCGAACCCGGAGCGGTCATCGGCTTTCGCATCTTCGACATCGAAGCCGAGCTGTCGGAGATGCTCGGGGGCCGGCGGGTGGATCTTGTCTCTGAAAAGTATTTGAACCCGTACCTCCGTGACCGGGTTCTCCGAAGCGCGGTCGTTCAGTATGCAGCATGACGACCTCGTCTATGTCAGGCACATGCTCGACCTGGCCACCAAGGCCATTGGCAAGATCCAAGGAACAGACCGCGAATCCTACGACCAGGACGAAAACCTCCGCATGGCGCTCGCTCACCTGCTCCAAACCTTTGGCGAAGCCGCGCGCAGGACGTCCAGGGGATTCCAGATCGCCCATCCCGAGGTTCCCTGGGCGAGGATCATTGGCATGCGCCACAAGGTGGTCCACGACTACCTCGACGTGAACTTCGACCTGGTCTGGGACGTGGTCCTGATCGACCTCCCCGCGGTCGCGGAGTCCCTAAGGAAGCTGCTGCGGAAGTAGCCGGGCGCTAGGTCCAAAGACTCCCCGGAGGTCATCCGCCAGGGCCCCCCGGTGGGGGATATCAGCATGCTGGAGGACTGAGCGGGGTGGACTGGCGCCGCCGCGCCGCCCGTGAAGTGCGGTGGCTCGCGCTCGGCCTCGCGCTGCCCTTCCTGCTCGTCGTGGCGCTGGAGTTGGTGCTGGTCGCCTCGCCTCTCCCGGCGTGGCGGCGGCTGACCGCAGGGGAAAACCTCTGCGCCTGCGGTGAGTGCGCCGCGACTCCCGTCGCGGTCGAACCGGCGGCTTCGGTGCGGATGCGCGGCCGGGCCCCGCGCCGGCAAGCCCTCATGTGCCTTCGTTGCCGGCGCCGTCGCCCCCCGCTCCCCCCGGCAGCGGCACCCCCGCCCGCTTGAGGGCGGCGACCAGCCGCGCCACCTCCTCGTGCAGCGCGATGGTGCGGTCGAGCAGCTCCTGGATGCGGGTGGCCAGCAGCCGGATCAAGGCCAGCCCCACCTCGGGAAAGTCCATGATGTTCTCCAGCATGTCGTCAATGGAGAGGCTGATGACGTGCGCGTGCTCCAGCGCGGTCACCGAGAGCGTGTGGGGCTCGCCTTCGAGCAGCTCGAGCTGGCCGAAGCCCATTCCCGGTCCCAGCAACCGGGCGAACTGACCCCCCTTGCGCACCTCGAGCTGGCCTTCCACCACCAGGAGGGTCCCGCGGTTCGGCTCGCCCTCGCGGATCACGGCGGCGCCCGCGTCGTAGTGGATCTCCCTGGCCCGCGCGGCCAGCTGCGCCAGCGCCTCGGTGGGTACCTGGGCGAACACGGGGAAGGCCTTGAGGAGGGCCGTCTTCTCGACCAGCGTGAGGATGGCGTCCACGAGCGTCAGGCCCCGGCCAGCGCCACCTGGGCCCACCGGGCGGCCTCGCGGACCCGCCCGTCGAGCACGGAGAGATTCGACTCCACCTGCCCCATCATCGAGCGCTCCTTGCGCGCACCCACCACGTAGAGGGCGCAGGTGCGCAGCCACGGATCGTCGCCTTGCAGCATCTCGCGCAGCGAGTCCTCGTAGCTCACGTAGCGGTAGCCGTAGCGGGCCGCCGCCATCGCCAGCATCGCCTCCTCGCCCCGACGCTCGACGAGCGGCAGGACCAGGGCGCGGTGCTCGGGGGCGAGCGCGTTCTCCAGGTACTCGAGCGCGTTGCCCAGGAGCTTGGGGCTGTCCGAGGTGACGCCGCGGTAGGCGGCCAGGATCTCGCTGGGCGGGTAGAGCAGCGCGAGCCGGCGGAAGATCCGGTTCAGCGCCTGGTCCATGCGCTCGTTGAGCGCGATGCACAACAGCCGCTCGGCGCCGAAGCGGTCCCCGATCGGGCACGCGCGGTAGTGCACCAGCGCCCACAGGTGGCCACGGACGTCGTACCCGATGTCCTCGGTCACGAGCGCGCGGGGGAACTGCACCGCCGCCCCCGACGCCCGGATCCGGTTCGACGCCTTGAGAATCCGGTAGCTCAGCCGCACGTCGGAACGATCGCGGGCGCGGAACAGGGCGTTCACCGCCTCCTGCGTGCGGATGTCGGCCAGGACGTAGGGGAGCTGCTGGCGAAGCTCCAGGTCCACCCCGGTATCGGCCAGGTAGTCGCCCAGCGTGCCCACCACGCGCTCGCCGAACGCCGCGAGCCCGGCGCGCGCGGCCTCGCGAGTCTCGTTGAAGCCGAGCGCCTCCAGCAGCCG
>JBBIHL010000205.1:0-6100 GCA_037447075.1 Candidatus Eiseniibacteriota bacterium
GGTGAGCGTGGCGCGCTACCTGGTGGGCATGACCGGCGCCTCGGGGATCGTCTACGGCGTCGAGTTCCTCAAGCGTTGTCCGGGCGAGAAGTTCCTGGTGCTCTCCGACTGGGCGCGGCACGTGCTGCAGGACGAGACCGGCCTCAAGCCCAGCCAGCTCAAGCCGCACGTCAAGCGGATCTTCGCCGACAAGGACCTGGCGGCGCCGTTCTCCTCGGGCAGCAATCGCTACGACGCGCTCATCGTTCTGCCCTGCAGCGTCTCCACCCTGGCCAAGATGGCGGCGGGGATCGCCGACACGCTCATCACGCGCGCGGCCCAGGTGGCCCTGAAGGAGCGCATGCGCATGGTGCTGGGGGTGCGCGAGACGCCGCTTTCGAGCATCGCCCTGGAGAACTGCCTCAAGCTCTCGCGCGAGGGGGCCGTCATCATGCCGCTGTCCCCGCCCTGGTATCGCCACCCCAAGAAGGTGGACGACCTGGTCCAGGGCTTCGTGGGCAAGGTGCTCGGCGTGCTGGGCGAGGACGCCGGCCCCGGCTGGCGCAGCGAGGAGCTGGAGTAGCGGGGCGGGCGAGCGGTGGGCGGCGCCCCCGTCCGCTCAACGCACGACGATGAGCCTGCCCGCGGCCGTCGCGCCGCCGGCCGAGATCCGGCAGAAGTAGACCCCGGCCGGCTGGCCGCGCGCGTTCCACTGGACGCCATGCGCTCCGGCCTCCTGCCGGCCCTCCACCAGGGTGGCGATCTCGCGACCTTGCACGTCCACGATCCTGACCGTCACGTGGCCCGCGGCCGGCAGCGTGTAGCTCAGGCGCGTCGAGGAGCGGACGGGGTTCGGCGCTGCACCGAGGAGCGTGAGGCCCTTGGCCAGGCTCTCCGCAGACACATCCACCACCGCCCCCGTGTCGGTGAGCTGCGCGGCCCACACGGAGAGATTGCCTTCGTCCATGCGCATCCAGATCGAGTGGATCTTCCGCTCCCAGGCGGCCACGCCTATGTAATCACCGAAGAATGCCCCGGCGTCCGGGACAAAAGGCGAGTCGCTCACCAGCAGACTTTCGAACGTCGCGCCGCCGTCGTAGGACCGTGACAGGTAGACATCCGTGGCGTCCCCGCTCGTGGCGCGCCGGTCGTAGTAAAGCACACACAGAACGCCGGTCGTAGGATCGATGGTCGCTGCCGGGAAGAATTGGTGGGTCGCGGTGAGGTCGTCGTTCACGCGCACCGGCTGTCCCCAATCCTGCCCGCCGTCGGTCGAGCGCACCAGGAAGACGTTCGTGTCGCCGGTTCCCGCGCGCTGGTCGGACCACACCACGTAGACGTGGCCGCGGTAGGGGGAGTCGCTGATGTCGCAGAGCGTCGTGGGGAGACCGTTGGCGCGCCACAGCCCGGAGACGTCGAAGTCCCAGCCCCCGGGCTGGCTGGTGACGAACACGTCCTGGCCGAAGGTCACGCCGCCGTCGAAGGACCGGTCGAAGCGGATGCCGTCGGGTCCCGACCAGGCCAGGTACACCTGGCCCTCGGGTCCCACGGCCGGGATGGCGCCTTCTACCGTGTCGTCGCGGTCGAGGCAGTTCCCCCCGGCATCGCTCACGCGCACCGGAGCGCTCCAGGTCGTTCCGGAGTCCGTCGAGCGGGAAAAGAGGATGCGCGTGCTGTCGGCGGGGTTGCCGCTGCCATAGGCGTCGAACTCGGTCCAGGCCAGATAGACGTTGCCGCGGAAGGGCGAGCCGGTCATGTCGGTGGCGAGTCCCGGCTTGTCCTGGTCCCTGGGTGGATTCAGGCCGATGCCGGCGCCGTCGTCCCAGGAGAGGCCGCCATTGTCCGACCGCTGCACCACGATGCGGTCCAACCAATCGCCCACGTCGGGTGCAGAGAGGTGAGCGTAGTAGAGCTTGCCCAGCGCGTCGAAGAGGACCACCGGATCGCCGGCCACGCCCAGCGTGGATGAGAGGATTCCCTCCGTCCAGCTGATCCCGCCGTCCAACGAGTAGTAGTGATAGCTGAGGTTGGCGCCGGCGGCGACCTGCAGGGGGTTGGCAGGATTGATCGAGATGGTGGTTTCGTTGGGATCGGTCGAGTTGGGACTGCTCACCCGTAGGTTCGGATGCTGGGGGTATGCGGCACGAGGTTCGCAAAGGAGGAGGGGCAGGACCAACGCGACAACGGATCCGACGGATGTGCGCTCGGCCATGGTGCACCTCCGCTGGGCGAGCGCGGACTCGTAGAGGGCGCGGGCCGCGAGGGCTTTCCTAGAGGATAGCAAGCGTGCGCCGCTCGAACCAGATTCCGCATTGGGCGGCGCCGGGGGTGGCCTGCCCCTTGATGCTGGCACGCCGCGCGCCGCCGCGCTACGCTCGCGCGTCCTCATGACCGGCTTCCGCACCCTGTCCGACTTCCTCGCCCACCTGGAGCGCCGCGGCGACCTGCTGCGCATCGCGCGCGAGGTGGACCCCGAGTACGAGGTCACCGAGGTCGCCTGCCGCGAGGCCAAGGCCGAAGGCCCGGCGCTGCTGTTCGAGAAGGTGCGCGGGTCGCGCTTCCCGCTGGCGGTGAACGTGCTGGCGGCACGCCGGCGCATCGAGTGGGCGCTGGGGCGGAGCCCCGCGCAGGTGGGAGGCGAGCTCGCCGAGCTGATGCGCGCGCTGCCGCCCGAGCGGCTCGCGGACCTGTGGCGGGTGCGCGGCTACCTCAAGCGCGGGCTCGCCATGCGGCCACGGCGCGTGAGGGCGGCGCGCCAGGAGCTGCCCGCCGACCTCACCCGGCTTCCCAACCTGAAGCTCTGGCCCGGCGACGGCGGGTGCTTCGTCACCTTCGGCCTGGTGCTCACCGCCGACCCCTGGACGGGCCGGCGCAACCTGGGCGTCTACCGCATGCACGTCTACGACGCGGAGACCACCGGGATGCACTGGCAGATCAACAAGGGCGGCGGCTACCACTACCACCGGGCCGAGCGCATGAGCGAGGCGCTCCCGGTGGCGGTCGCCGTGGGGGCCGACCCCTGCCTGCTGCTCTCGGCGGTGGCGCCGCTGCCCGAAGGCATGGACGAGATCGCCTTCGCCGGCTTCCTGCGCGGGTCGCCCACGCGGCTCGCGCGGGCGCAGCGCATTGACGCCTGGGTCCCCGCCGACGCGGAGTTCGTGCTCGAGGGCGAGGTGCCGCCGGTGGAGCGCCGGCCCGAGGGCCCCTTCGGCGACCACTTCGGGCACTACTCCCATCCCGCCCCCTTCCCGATCTTCCGCCTGCAGGCCGTCACCTGCCGCGAGCGTCCCATCTACCAGGCCAGCGTGGTGGGCAAGCCGCCCCAGGAGGACAAGTACATGGGGGAGGCGGTCCAGGAGTTCTTCGATGGGGTGCTGCGCGTGCTGTTCCCCGAGGTGCGCGCGCTGTGGGCCTACTTCGAGGCCGGCTTCCACAACCTGCTCGCGGTGGCGGTGGAGAACCGCTTCGCGCGCGAGGCGCGCAAGACCGCGCTGGGCCTGATGGGCACCGGCCAGCTCGCCCTGACCAAGGTCATCATCCTGGTGGACCAGGACGTGGACCCGCGCAACCGCTCGGCGGTGTTCGAGGCGGTGGCCCGCCACTTCGACCCGGCCGAGGACCTGATCCTGATTCCGGGGGTGCCGCTCGACACCCTGGACTTCACCTCCTTCACCATGAACCTGGGCAGCAAGATGATTCTGGACGCGCAGAGCGGGTCCGGGTCGGCGGGCGGCGCCGCATCACCCGAGCGGCCGCGCGGCCGCGTCCCGATCGCCGACCCGGGGACGCTCATCACCCAGCAGGCCCACGTGGCCGACCCGCGGGTATTCTTCCGCGAGGTGCGCGACTGGCGGGTGGCCTGGGGCGCGATGCTGGTGGTCCAGACCGCGGAGAACGGCCGCCGCCTGGTGGAGGAGATGGTGGCGCGGCCCGAATACGGGGACGTGCCCCTGATTGTGGCGGTGAGCGCCGACGTGCCGCTCGACGACCCCGAGCTGCTGCTGTGGGGGATCTTCACCCGCTTCGACTGCGCGCGCGACCTGGTGCCCCACGGCGTCGAGTCGCGCGGGGTGTGGACCACCGCGCGCGGGCCGCTGGGGATTGACGCCACCTGGAAGCAGGGCTACCCCGAGCCGGTCGAGAACCTCCCCCAGGTGGTCGAACGCGTCAACGGCTGGTGGCCGGGGATGAGGCTGGGGGGCGCCTAGAACCTCATCCCCACCAGGTGCACCCGGGCTCCGTCCTGCACCTCCACCGTGGGCACGGCGCAGAGGTGCACGTCACCCTCGCGAACCTCGAGCATCGCCCGCGGCTGCGAACGGCTGGTCACCCAGTAGAGCCCGTAGCCGAGGCCCAGGAAGGTCCCCGCCACGAAGCCCCACTTCAGGGGCTCGCCGTTGTCGTCCTCCGAGACCAGGGCGATGGCGCCACCCACGGTGAGTCCCGCCAGGCCGCCGTAGATGGTGGACTTGAACACCTGGAGCATGGGGTTGTCGTCGGCACGCGCCGCCCTTGGCGCCGCCAGGCCGGCCACCGCGATGCAGGCGGCCAGCGCGAGTGCGATCACTCGGTTCATCGAGCCTCCTTGCCGCGGCCTGAAGGCGGGGAGCCCTGTGCCAGGCAGGGTAGCACGGCCGCGCGCGCGGAGCGCCTAGATTCCCAGCCGGTGGACGATCTCCCCGTTCGAGATGACCAGCAGGGCCTTCATGGCCGGAACGAGCTGCGAGGGCACGCGCAGGGGGTCGCGGTCCACCACCACCAGGTCGGCGCGCTTGCCGACCTCGATCGTGCCGCCGACCGCGTCCTCGTGAGCCGACCGGGCGGGCGTGACGGTGAGGCCGTGCAGGATGAGCTGCGGGGCCGGCAGCTCCGCGGCGTTGGGCGGGTTCATCGCGCGCTGCAGCGCGAGCCCCGGCGGGGAGTTGCCGGGCGTCGCGTCGGTCCCGATCACCAGCGGCGTGCCGCCCGACGCCAGCGAGCGGATGGGGTGGGGCACGCGAGGAGCGGCGCCGGTGGTGTCTTCCACCGTTCCCGGCCCGATGTCTTGCGGCAGCTGCCAGGGGAGCAGCACGAAGGTCGCCCCCAGCTTGCGGAAGCGGGCGGCATCCTGGGGCTGGACCAGGTCGGCGCGCTCCAGCCGCAGCTCGCCCCGCACGGTGCCTCCGGCGGCCGCGCGCTCCAGCGCGTCCACCGCCATGCGCACCCCGCGGTCGCCGGAGGCGTGGAGCGACACCCCGCGGCCGCCGGCCACCGCCGCGCGCGCGAGCGAATCCAGCCGCCCCTGGCTCACCAGCGCGTAGCCCGAGTCGCGCACGCTGCGGTAGGGGCGGCCCACCGCGGCGGTGCCCGCGGTGAGCGTGCCGTCCACCGCCACCAGGTCGGGGCCCAGCGCGAGCCGCTCGGGGTCGGGCGAGCGCAGCCGGGTCCATTCGGCGTAGCCGTCGGGGAGCTGCGGCATGGGCATCTGGAGCACGCGCGCCTTGAGCCGCCCTCTGCGGGCCAGCAGCGCGAACGCCTGCGCGCTGCGCGCGTAGGGGCTCGCGTCGTGGAAGCTCACCACGCCGCGCCGGGCCGCCGCCTGGATGTTCTGCTCGATGCAGGCCGCCACCTGCTCGACGCTCGCCGAGCTCACCCAGCGCTCGATCACCTGGAAGGCGGCCCCCTCGAAGCACACGCCGTTCAGCCGCCCGGCCGCGTCGCGCTCGAACCAGCCGTCGTCGGGGTCGCGCGCGTCGGGCTTGAGGCCCAGCGCATCCAGCCCGCGGCTGTTGAGCCACACGGCGTGGCCGTCGCGGGTGCGCACCAGGATCGGCGTGCTGGTGGAGACGCTGTCGAGCGTGGCCCGCGTGCCCCGCGCCGCGCGGGGATCCCAGTCGGTGCCGAGCAGCCAGCCGCCCCGGGGCGCGCGGGGCAGCGAGTCGTGGAGCGCCGCCGCGAGGCCAGTCGGGCCGGCCGCGTCCCCCAGCGGCACCTCGAGCGCCTCCGGGCCGCATTCCCCCAGGCGGGAGTGGGAGTCGTGGAAGCCGGGGTAGACCACCCACCCTCCCAGGTCAATGACGGGCGTTCCCGGCCGGGCGGCCTTGATCACGTCGTCCCGGGACCCCACCAGCGCGAACTTGCC
>JBBIHL010000206.1:0-6087 GCA_037447075.1 Candidatus Eiseniibacteriota bacterium
CGAGCAGGCCGTGGGGCGCGCGTTCGGCGTGCGCCCACAGGGTGGCGGGCTCACGGCGCGGCCACGGAGTTGCGGGCGACCAGCGCTCGGCCGCGCCGGCGTCCAGGTCCAGCACCGCGTGGACCCCCAGCTCGCAGCCGGCAACGTCGTAGGCCTCGGCCAGCACGCGCTCGGCGCCGCCCAGGCTCGTCACGCGGGCGCCCGCCAGCGCCGCCACCCGTCCGCTGCGCCCGCGGCGCAGCTCGTGCGCGAGCCCCACGCACTCCTCGTAGGCAGCGCGGCGCAGGTTCTCCGGCTCGTGGTCGGCGGCGCCGTAGCACAACCCCGCGCGCACGCCCACCTGGGTCACGGCCTGGTGGATCTCCAGCAAGCTGTTCTCCACCCAGGTCGGCGAGCGATGGAAGTCGAACACGGTGGTCACGCCGTGGCGCAGCCCCTCCACCAGGGCCGCGAGGGCGGACCAGTAGATGTCGTCGGCACACAGCGCGGCGTCGTAGCGTTCCCACTGCTCCTCGCCGCACAGGCCCAGCCCGCGCGCCAGGTGGCGGGCGAGATGGGCATGCGTGTTCATGAGCCCGGGGAGGATCACGCCCCCGCGCGCCGGCCACAGCGCTTCCTCGGGGAAGGCCGCGGCCAGCTGCGCGGCGGACCCCACCTGGGCGACGTGCGCGCCCACCACGCGCACCGCGCCATCGGCCACGACCAGCGGCTCCTCGCCGCCGGTCACCACGAAGCCGGGGCCCACGATCATGCTCACCCTCCTGGCGAGCGCGCGGGAGGCCGTGGGGCGCAGCGCGGGAAAGTCGGTGGCCGCCGGGGGCGCGGCTCCGCGCGAGGCGCGGCATCCCTGCCGCGGCAAGCCGACGCGCCGGGTCGTCACCGACATCACGAGGGCAGTACAGGTGCCCGACCCGGCGCGCTGTTCGCTTCGACTCCTTCGGCGTGCCGGGCGGAACGTTGCCACCGCGCGCGGACGCTGTCAATGGGAACCGCGAGCGGCGGGGCGCGGGCCTCCTAGGCCGGCGCGGCGCGCCTGCGGCGCGCGCGGAACCAGGCCACGGCGCCGAGCACCGCCAGCACCATGAGCGGTCCGGTCAGGATCATGAACAGCGTCCGCTTGCGCACCGCGTCGTCCGCGCGCAGCCGCGCCGCCTCGTGGCGGATGGTGGCCAGGTGCCCGAGCACGTCGGCGTAGCCGTACCACCAGGCGTAGTCCGGGCTCATGTGGAAGGCACCCTTGTAGCTCTTCAGGGCCGAGAAGAAGAACATGTCGAAGTACTCGCGCTCGATCGGGGTCACGTCGTAGTAGAGGCTGGCCGGGGAGTGCTGGGCGACGCCGTCCGGGAGCTCGACCGCGCTGAAGCGCGGGCCGGGCAGCAGCCCCGCCGAGACCTGGGCATGGCTGGGGCGGATGAGCCGGTCCCGGTAGAGCCCTGCGAGCACCTCGCGCGCCTCGATCACCAGGGCGTCGCCCGCCAGCTTGTGCGCGTCGGCGGTCTCGAGGTATCCGCGGGCCTTGTCCTCCGAGTGGCAGGTCATGCAGACCTTCACCATCTCGTTGCGCCGGGACTGGTTCTCCGGCCGGGCCGCGAGGTCCTCGAGCTGGCCGAGCGCCGGCTGCACCCCCATCCCCCAGATGATCTTGCGCGTCATGTTGTGGCTCGTGGCGCGCGCGCCGTCGGACCCCACGTAGACCATGTGGCAGTAGGCGCAGGTCGGGGTCTCGTAGCGCGCCTGGGCGAGCGGTGCGGCCCAGTCCCAATCGCGGCCGCGGGCGGCGTAGATCGAGCCGTGCTTCGAGCTCATGTAGGCCTCGTAGTTCGGATGGTCCGGGCCCATGTGGCACGTGTAGCACGCCTCGGGCTTGCGGGCCTCCTCCAGGTGGAACGCGTGCCGGGTGTGGCAGGCGATGCAGCCGTTGCGGTAGGGGAGGCTGCTCGTGTCCACGTACTTCTGCTGCTTGGCGTCCCAGTACCGGTCGTCGGTGGCGCCGGCCTGGGCGTGGCAGGCGTCGCAGCCCGTCTCCATCACCTTGCGCGGCATCTGCCGGTAGTGGGGCACGCCGATGTTGCGCTCCCAGTTGATGCCCAGCGTCCCCGGGCCGGGGCCGTAGGAGTGCCCGGCATCCACCACGTGCTCCTGGTAGATCTGGGTGTGGCAGGCGCCGCAGACGGCTTCGGGGACCCGGCCCTTGCTCGCCATGATCGCGTCATGGTCCGTGCCGTGGCAGCTCGCGCACCCGATCTGGCGCTGGGGCTGGACGACGCGCGGGTTCTGGGTGCCCGCGCGGCCCATGGCGCTGGACTCGAACTGCCGCACGATGGTGGGATGGAGCCGCGCATGGCACGGGGCGCAGCTCGCCGAGTCGAGCGTCCCGCGCGGCAGATCGCCCCGCAGGCGGGGTGGGGGCGGCGGGACCGCGCGCAGGTAGCCGTGGATCTCCCGCGCCTCGGCGTCGGTCACCACCTGGGCCGGGAACGCCGGCATGAGGCCCCGCGGGTGGCGGAGCCGGACCAGCAGCGAGTCGAGCGGCAGGGCGAGCTGCGCCAGCGGCGGTCCCACGCCGCCACGCCCGCTGGCGCCGTGGCAGCCGATGCATCCCTTGCGGATGTAGAGGTGGGCTCCGCGCTCGGCGCTCGGCTGCGCGAGAGCGGGCGAGGTGCCGAGAACCACGACCAGCCATGCGCCCGCCAGACCCAGGCGGAACATGCGCGCCTCCGTCTCGAGAGGGGCCAAGGGCCGCCGCGACGCGGAATCGGACGCGGCAATGTAACCCCGGCCCTGCGAGCATGGCTACACCGAATCGGGCAGCTCCTTGGGGTCGGGGCGTTCCGCTGCCTGCACGCGTCTCGGGCAACCGGCGCCGACGAGATCACGAGCCTCGGCGCGGGGCCTGGGGAAGGCAGGCCGGCAGGACGTCGCCGCAGCCTTCGCCGGGGCCGAGTTCCGCGCAGCGCCGCGCGCAACCGCCTGCGTGGCAGGCCCCTGCGCATTTCGGGGTTGACGGCGGCGGGTGGCCGGCCTCATACTGCCGTCGTAGTTGATGGGTTTCAGGGCAGCGCAGCTCCTTGAAGTTGGCAGCCGCGGAGACCCGCAACACGGGACCTCTGCGGCTTTCTTTCTGCCCGGCTGGCAGGAGTCGGGCGAGCGGCCGGCCACCGTGCCGGCGGGCCGGGAGCGATCCCGGCAGACGTAGCCGCGTGCTCCGGCACATCGCGCGCCGGACAAGCGGGAAGTGGTGGAGCGAAAGCTCCACGCGGTTGGGGCCTCACGGCCCCGTTTGGAGCCCCGTGCTCCAGAGAAAGGATTCAGTGTCATGCCTGTTGGCAACGTGAAGTGGTTCAACGAAGCGAAGGGTTACGGGTTCATCTCGCAGGAGGGCGGCGAGGACGTGTTCGTCCACTACAGCGCGATCCAGGGGAATGGATTCCGCACCCTGGCCGACGGCGAGCGCGTCGAGTTCGAAGTGACCCGCGGCCCGAAGGGCCTCCAGGCCACCAACGTCCGCAAAGCGTAGCCGGGGCGGCGCGGGATGCGCCGCTTGGGCTTGGCGACCCCGGTGCGCAAGCGCCGGGGTCGCTGTTTTGGGCCGCTGACCCACGCCGATGGGCCGCGCGGCGACGGCCGCGGTCGGCCTTGACAGGTTCTGCCCGTAGGCAAAAGAAGTTGCGACATTCTTTGCCTTGAGGCAGAACCCGCCCATGGAGCGCCCGCGCCATCTGGAGCCCCGGGTCCGCCAGGACCTCGCCGAGAAGATGGTGCTCGTGGCCGGCCCCGCCAGGTGGGCAAGACCACTCTGGCCCGGCGCATCCTGGCCTCGTCAGGGGCGGGGCTCTGCCTCAACTGGGACAACCGGGCCGACCGGGCCGAGATCCGGGCCGCGCGCTGGCCCGGAGGAGAAGCCCTGGTCGTGCTCGACGAGCTGCACAAGTGGAAGCCGTGGAAGGGCTGGCTCAAGGGTGAGTACGACAAGCACCGGGATCGGCTGCGCTTCATCGTCACCGGGAGCGCGCGGCTCGACATCTACCGGCGGGGCGGCGACTCGCTCCAGGGGCGCGACCACCACTACCGCCTCCATCCCTTCTCGCTGGCCGAGGCGACGCGACCGCGCCCCTGCCCGAGCCCGGCGCGGAGATCCCCGTGTCCGCGGGCGCCAATCGCGAAGCCCTCGAGGCCCTGCTGCGCTTCGGCGGCTTCCCGGAGCCCTTCCTCTCCGGCTCGCCCGGCACGCTGCGGCGCTGGCAGAAGGAGTGCTTCGAGGGCTTCTTTCGCGAGGATGTCCGCGACCTGGAGGCGGTCCGCGACCCGGCCTCGATGCAGCTGGTGGCGGACCTGCTGCCCGAGCGCGTGTCGGCCCCCGCTCTCGGTCAACGCCCTGCGGGAGGACCTGGAGGTGAGCCATCGTGCGCTGACGCACTGGATGGAGGTGTTCGAGCGCCTCTACTACGTGTTTCGCGTCCGTCCCTTCACCTCCAAGCAGGTACGCTCCCTGCGCAAGCTGCCCAGGACCTACCTGTGGGACTGGAGCGTCGTCCCCTCCGAGGGCGCGCGCTTCGAGAACCTGGTGGCCTCGCACCTCCTGAAGTTCTGCCATCTCCTGCAGGACGGAGAGGGGCACGACGTCGAGCTCCACTACCTGCGCGACCGCGCCGGCAAGGAGGTGGACTTCCTGGTGACCGCCGCGCGGCGGCCGTGGTTCGCGGTGGAGGCGAAGCTCTCCGAAACCCGCCTGGACCCGGCGCTGCGCTACTTCAAGGAGCGGCTGCGGGTCCCCTGGGCCTACCAGGTGGTGCGGGACGCCCAGCGGGACTTCGTCGAGGCCGGCGTGCGGGTCCTTCCCGCGGACCGCTTCCTGGCCGCGCTGGCCTGAACGCCGCCCGCGCGCTACTCCGCCCGCAGCGCCTCCACCGGGTCGAGGCGGGCCGCCCGGATGGCCGGCGCCACGCCGGCCGAGAGCCCCACGGTGACCGCCATCGCCAGCGCCGCGATCACCGCCCCGGGCGGGGTGAAGGTCTCCAGCCCGCGCACCAGCCTGGTCAGGAGCCACGACCCGCTCATGCCCACGACGAGCCCGGCCACGCCGCCGGCCAGCGCGGTCACCGCGGCCTCGGCCAGGTACCACGCCAGGATCTGCCCGCGCCGCGCGCCGAGGGCCTTCACCAGCCCGATCTCGGCCACGCGCTCCTGGACCACGATCCACATGATGGTGAGGATGCCGATCGCCCCCACCAGCAGGCTGATGGCCGCGATCCCGGTCACCACCGCCGAGATGATGCCGAGCACCCGGTTCACCATCGCCTGGGCGTCCTTCTGCGTGGTGATGGTGAAGTCCTCCTGGCCCTGGTGCCGCTCGAGCATCAACTTCTTGACCCGCCCCGCGACCGGGTCAATGTCGTCCGGGGTGGCGGCCATCAGGTCAACCTCGTTCAGCTCGGGCAGGTTGAACAGCTGCAGGGCGTTCGCCACCGGGACGTAGGCGGCGTCGTCCAGGTCGAAGCCGAGGAACTGGCCCTTGGCCTCCATGATGCCGATCACCCGGAAGCGCCAGAGCCCCACCCGCACCACCGCGCCCAGCGCGTTGTCCTCGCCGAACAGCTCGCGCTTCAGGCGCGGGCCCAGCACCACCACGGGCGAGCCGCGGTCGAAGTCCATCACCGGGAGGAACTGCCCCTGCGCCACGCGCCACTGCCACACGCGGGTGGCGTCCCAGGTGCAGCCGTAGACGTAGACCCGCCGGCCGCGGCCGCCGAACTGCACCTCGGCCGTGCCGTAGGCGACGGGCACCACGCCCGAGACGCCCGGCAGGCGGCCCAGGGCGAGCGCGTCGTCCAGGGTGAGCCGTCGCGCGCTGCCGCCCACCCCCGGCACGCCGCTGGTCTCCACCTTCCCCGGATTCACGGCGACCAGCGTGGTGCCGAACTGGCTCATCTGCGCCACGATGTAGCGGCGCGTGCCCTCGCCGATCGAGGAGAGCAGCACCACCGCCGCCACGCCCACGCCGATGGCGAGCGCGGAGAGGCCGTAGCGCAGGCGGTGCGCCCGCAGCGCCTCCGCGGTGAGGCCGAAGAGATCGGCCGTGGTCACGGC
>JBBIHL010000207.1:0-6034 GCA_037447075.1 Candidatus Eiseniibacteriota bacterium
GCTGGCAGCGGCCGCCACGGGGCTCCTGCAGGCCGATGGCTTCCGGGGCGATCCCAAGCAATGGCTGGTCGGAACCCATCGGAGCTGGGGGCTCGCCGCCGCCGGAGCGCTGGCGAGCTGGCCGCTGCTCTGGCTGCGCCGACCGCCGCGAGGGGTCCTGCTGGCGTGGGGCGTGGCCGCGGTCGTGCTCACGCTGATCACGGGTTTCTTCGGCGGCCTCGCCGCCCATGGAGATTGACGGTGGCGGGGCCGAGGGGAGGAGGTGTTTCCGATGAGTGAGAGAACCCGAAAGCGCCGGGCGTTCTCCCGCTGCCGTGCGGCCCTGGCGTTCGCCGCGGCGATGGCGACCGTCGCGGCCGGCCGCGCGCGGGCCGAGCAGGCCGGACCGGCCGCCCTGCCGGACACGGTCGGGGCTGCGCTGATGGAATGGTCGTACGACAGCTGGACGGTGCCCTGGGTGCAGGTGCGGGGGACGTCGCGGCTCCTGGCTCCCGCGTCCCACGTCACGTTCATGGTCCTGGCCTGCGAGAGCTCGGCGCTGGAGCGCGACCGGCGGGTGCGACACCTGAGCGCCGAGGAGTGCGAGCACCGCATGGCGGCGATCCGCGCCGACCAGGACAGCGCGCTCATCTTCCGCCTCGACCTGCGCGTCTTCGACGAGCCGGGTGCGAGCGGATTGATCCGCATCGGCTCCACCGACCTGGGGCGCTACGGGCCGCGCGCGGAGATCGTGCTCGAGGACGACCGCGGGCGACACTGGTACGCCAACGACGTCAAGCGCGGGATCGCCTTCGAGATGGCGAGCGGCCAGAAGCTCGAGCGCACCTACGTCTACCACCCACCCTGGCTGCGGAGTTCCGAGCACGCCTACCCCCACCAGTACTGGCCGCGCGGCGGACGCAGCCTGACCCTGGTCGAGCACCGCGCCCGCATCCCCCGGCGCGACCCGCGAACGGGCGAGCCGCTGATTGACGGCCGGACGCGTTGGGTGCGGCTCCATCTCGACTATGGCGCCAACGAGTGGGTGGCCACCTGGACCTTCATCCCCCAGGAGGGACGCCGGCCATGAGCGACAAGCCGGAACGCGACGAAGGACAGGCCGCGGGGGGGCCCGCGGCGATTCGCGAAGAGCTCCTGCAGGGTGCCCCGTTCGGCGCCGCCTTCTTCCTCACCCGGTTGCGGGCCTTCGTGCGCGAGCGCTGCCCGGATCCGGCCGAGGGGCTGCCGGTGGTGGAGCTGCATCTGGCCGACGGCGAGGTGCTCGACCTCTGCCACGTGATCGGGGTGGCCCAGGGCTGGGTGGCGCTCGCCGTGAACGAGATCGAGCGTCCCGCCGCGGCGCCGCGCATGCGCACGGAGATCGTGCCCTACGAGTGCATCGTGCGCGTGACCGTGCGGAGCGCGCGCGTCGAGGCCGCGCACGTGGGCTTCGATCCGACCCGGGTGCCGCCCGTGCTGGCGGCGGCCCAGGGGCAGGAATCCACCCCCGAGAGCGCCCTGGCCCACGCGGGCGGCGGGCGGGTGGTGCGGACTCGCAAGCGCGGGCCGTCGTGAGCGGGGCGACGACGTTGCACGGAGGAGACATGGCAACTACAGACGCACTGAGGAGCCGTATCGAAGGCTTGCTGGCCGATGCCCGCGCGCGGGATCGGGCACGAGCCTCCGAGCGCGAGACGGGCATGGAGGCGGTGGAGGCGCGCCTGCGGCGTTTCGAGGCGCTGGCGCGCCGCTGGACGCAGGAGATCGTCCTCCCGCGCCTGGCCACGCTGGCGGGTCTCTTCCCCAACGCCCGGCCGGCGACGGCCTCGTCGAGTGGACACCGGGTGGAGCTGGTGCTGGAGCACTGCGAGGAGTATCCGGTCGAGGGCCGCATTGACGTGGTGCTGGAGCCCGGGCCGGAGCGCGGGCGGGCCCGCGTGCGTTTCCACCCCTCCATCATCCCGATCCTCATGGACTACGAGGGCCAGGCGGCGGCCGAGTTCGAGCTGGAGGCGCCCGACCAGGCCCGGCTGGAGCAGTTCCTCGACGAGCGCATCCTGCGCTTCGTCGCTGACTACCTGCGGGTGCGCGACCCGAGCTCGGCCTACCAGCGCGACCGCCTGGTCACCGACCCCGTGTGCGGCATGACCCTGAGGCGGGCCGAGGCCGCGGGACGCTGCGAGCACGAGGGCCGGACCTACTACTTCTGCGCCGCGAGCTGCCGGGAGCGTTTCGCGGCCGACCCGGGGCGCTACGCGCCGGTGGCCACCCGCTGAAGGGAGGGCGTCATGGAGGTGAGGGGGCTTCCCGGTAGGGTGCAACCACCCGCGCCGGCGGCCGCGCGGCCGGAAGCGCGACCCGAGCTGCTCGAGGTCCAGGTCGCCGGCGTGGAGTGCGCGGTATGCGCGCGCCGGCTGACGCTGCATCTGCGCGGACGGCCGGGCGTGGAGAGCGCGATCGCCAACCCGCGCACCGGAGTCGTGCGGGTCTTCTACCGCCCGGCGGAGATCTCCGCCACGAACCTGTTCGTGGAGATCCGGCGGGCGGGCTTCGTCCCCGGCGGTGAGTGCCTGCGCATGCGCCTGGCCGATATGCACTGCCCGTCGTGCGCGCGCGCCATCGAGGGCGCGCTGCTCGGGCATCGAGGCGTCGAGCGGGTGCGCGCCGACCACGAGCGCGGGGAGGTGCGGGTGGTCTTTCTTCCGGGCAAGACCGACGTGGCCGAGCTCGCGGAGGAGGTGACCCGGCTGGGCTACCGGTTGGAGCGCACGGAGGGCGGGCCGCCGGGCGTGGGCTGAACGCCGCCCGGGCCGCCCTGCATGGACCCCCCGAGGTTCAGGCCTTCATTCCTCCATTGGGCCTTCGAGCACCGTTCCGCGAGGCTCGGGTCGCCGGCGCCGGCGCGGAGCGGAGGAGGAACGCCATGCGTTCATGGATGTGGGTTTCCGTCGTCGCTGCGGTCCTGCTGCTTGCGCCGCCCGCACTCGGCCAGTGCGGCATGATGGGAGGGTCCTCGGGCCACTCTCATGGGGGAGAGTCGGGGTCGCGGGCGGACCGGGCCGAGAAGAAGCAGCGCGACACGATCGCCCGCCTGCTCTCGCAGGAGCGAAGCCGGGCGCTGCTCCTGGAGATGGCGCTGGAGCACCCGGCGTTCATGCGCGCCCTGATCGGACGCCTCCCCGAGGCCCCGGAGTGGCGGGCGCTGGCCGTCCAGGCGCTCGCCGTCGCGCCGGTCGCGAGCGCGGCCGCCGACACGTCGGGCGCCCCGATCCGGGCCGCGGTGCAGGAGGAACCCGTCTACGCCTGCCCTATGCATCCGGAGGTGACGGCTCGCGCGCCGGGGACCTGCCCCAAGTGCGGGATGACGCTCGAGCGGGTCCCGGGCCGAGGGCCCCGGTGAGGCGGACGATGGTCGCGAGCGAGACCAAGGGTCCGGGGGCCATGGCCGCCACGGCCGCGAGCCTGGCGGCGGTGGGCGTGATCCTGGCCCTCCACTACGCGGCGGCGCTGCATTCCCTCGGCCTCCACGACCTGCTGCGGCGGCTGTTCTACGTTCCGGTCATCACCGCCGCGATCGCGGGCGGGCTGCGGGGCGGCTTGTTGACGGCGGGGGCCGCCGCCCTGGGCTACCTCCCGCACCTGGGGCAGCTGGCGAGGGCCGGCGATCGCGTGCTCGATCACGCCCTGGAGCTGATGCTGCTGCCGGTGGTGGCGGTCCTGGTGGGCGGTTTCGCGGACGCCAGCCGCCGGGCCCGCGCGCTGGCCGCCGCGCGCGGTCGGATGGCGGCGCTGGGCGAGGTGGGCATGGCGGCGATGACCCAGCTCGAAGGCCCGCTCTCGGCGATCGAGGGCCAGGCCGAGAGCCTGGCGTTCCTGGCGCGGCAGTCCGGCAGCACGGCCGGCAGCTTCGCGGCCGGGCAGGTCCACGCCGAGGTCGCCCGGGCGCGCCGGCTCATGGCCGACCTGCGGGGCCTGGGGCACGCCGGGACGCGCCGCGTGCGAGTGGTTCAGCTGTCGAGCCTGCTGGGCGCCGTGGTCGCCGACCTGGCGGCGGGAGCTCCGGGGGGCGTGGAGATCCGCATCGGAGCCGTGGCCTTCCCCGTCCCGGTGCGGGCCGACGGCGCGATCCTGGCCTGGGCGCTGCGCACTCTGCTGGCCGGGCTCCGCGAGGCGGTGCCCGCTCCCGGCGCGATCACCGTCGGCCTCACGGACCTGGGGGACCACGCCGCGGTGGAGCTGGAGGTGCGCTCGGGCGGGGTGGAGCTGCCGGACCTGGAGGGCAGCCTGGAGCGGGTGTTCGGCGCGGGCCCGGGCGAGTATCGTGTGTCCGGCGCCCTCTGCGTCCACCTGCTGCGCGCGGAGGGCGCCGCGGTCGAGTTCGCCCACCGGTCCCCGCAGGGCGGCCGGGTGCGGGTGCGGTTCGACCGCCTTCGCGGCCGGCCCCGACCGCCGGGTGCGGCGCCGGCGCGCAGGGAGCGCGAGCATGTTGCGCCGTGACCCGACGAGCGGCCGATGGGTGGTGTTCCGCGATCAGCCCGGCGCGCCGCTTCCCGGCCACGGGCGTTGCCCGTTCTGCGAGGGGAACGAGGACCTCACCCCGCCGGAGATCGTGGCATGGGGTCGCCCCGGGGAATCGCCCAACCGGCCGGGCTGGCGGGTCCGGGTGGTGCCGAGCGCGGAGCCCCTGCTGCGGGTGGAGCTGCCGCTCGAGCGCCGGGCGGACGCCATCTACGACTTCGCCTCCGGGACGGGGGCGCACGAGATCGTGATCGAGACCCCCGAGCACCGCGCGAGCCTGGCCGAGCTGCCGCTCGACCAGGTGCAGCGCGTGCTGCAGGCCTACGCGCAGCGCATGTCGGACCTGAAGGGCGACCGGCGGCTTCGCTCCATCTTCATCTTCAAGAACCAGGGCGCGAAGGCCGGGGCGCGGATGCCCGAGCACAGTCATGCCCAGGTCATCGGCCTGCCGGTCACGCCCAAGGTGCTGAAGGAGATCCTGAAGGAAGCGCACGGCTACTACCAGCTCCACGAGCGCTGCGCGTTCTGCGACATCGTGAGCGAGGAGCTGGAGCGGGACGTGCGCCTGGTGGCCACGACCCCGGGGTTCGTCGCCATCGCCCCCTACGCCGCCCGGGTGCCGTTCGAGACCTGGATCCTGCCGCGGGGGCACGAGCCGGACTTCGAAGCCGCCGAGCCCGCGGTGCTGGGGGACCTGGCCGGCCTCCTCATCGCCCTGCTGGCGAGGCTGGAGCGCGTCCTGCCCGAGCCGGCCTACAACCTGTTCCTCTACAGCGGGCCCAACCGCCGCGCGGAGCCGGGCCGCTGGCGAACCCTGGCCCAGGACTTCCACTGGCACATCCAGATCCTGCCCCGCGTGGCCCAGCCCGCGGGCTTCGAGCTGGGGAGCGGCTTCTACGCCAACTCGATCACCCCGGAGCAGGCGGCGGCGGCGCTCCGGCTGGAGACGTCACCGTGAGGCCCCCGCGCACCGGCGCCGCCTTCGCGGGAGTGAGGGTCGGGGAGTTCGGATGGCCGCGCGCTGCAGGGCGGCCGCGACAATCGAAGGAGGTTCGATGATGAGACGCATCCTGTGGGTGGTGGGTTTGAGCTCGCTCCTGGCGGGCTGCGGGCAGGGGAGCATGGGGTCGGGCCGCGTGGAGCTGGCGGTCACCGACGAGGGCTTCGAGCCCGCCAAGGTGGCGGTCGTGGCCGGCAAGCCGGTGACGCTGGTGGTGACGCGCAAGACCGACAAGACCTGCGCCACCGAGCTGGTGTTGAAGGACTACGAGATCAGGCAGGAGCTGCCGCTGAACCAGGCCGTGGAGATCACCTTCACGCCCAGGGAGGCCGGCGAGATCCGCTACGCCTGCGGCATGGACATGATCGCGGGAACGATCGTGGCCCGGTGAAGGCGGACGCCGGACCGGGCCTCGAAGCGGGCCCGGGTCTGATAACATGGCCGCCGCGAAACCCCAACCCATCGCCAGGAGGATTCGCCATGAACGCGCTTCGAACGGTTCCAGCCCTGGCCGCGGCCGCGCTGCTCGCCTCGCTC
>JBBIHL010000208.1:0-6002 GCA_037447075.1 Candidatus Eiseniibacteriota bacterium
TGGTGGTGGAAGGGCGACACCTCCAGCGACGAGGTGGTGGGCCACTACTTCGCCCTGGTGACCCTGGCCGTGGGCGAGGTGGTCCGGCTCCTCGTCATCGCCGAGCGGGACTGGACCGGGGGGTCGCTGGGGCTCACGGTCAAGCCCGCCGGCAGCGGGGGCAGCCTGCTGGCGCTCCAGTTCGCGGACAAGCGGGTCTTCTACTACGCGGCCGTGCTGGCCTGGCTGGGCGGGCTCTGGGTCTGGCAGCGGGTGGACCGGAGCATGGCGCGCTCGGCGCTGGAGGCCATCGGGGAGGACGAGACGGCGGCGGCCAGCGTCGGCGTCCACGTCACGCGGTTCAAGCTGGGCATCACGGTGCTCTCGGCGGCCCTCACGGCGGCGGGCGGCGTCCTCTACGCCCAGTACTTCACCTACGTGAACCCCGAGACGCTGGCCGGCATCGGCGTGTCCCTGCGGATCGTCTTCGCGGTGGTGCTGGGGGGCATGTACACGCTGCTGGGGCCCACCGTGGGCACGGCGCTCACCATCGCGCTGGCGGAGTACCTCCGGGTGGCCTTCGGGCTCCGCCTCATCGGCATGGCCGAGACCATCTACGGGCTGGCGCTGGTGCTCTGCATCATCTTCCTGCCTTCCGGGATCTACGGCTCGCTGCGGGACGCGGTCCTCCGGCGGCGGCCCGCGGCCCGGCCCCGGACGGCCTGAGCCCCTTCCGCGGTGATCCGGCGCGGGCCATAATGGGCCGGCCGCCGGGGAGCGGCGGGAGGATCGCGGCATGGCGCGCTGGACGGTGGATCCGGACGGGCAGCCCTCCAAGGAGGCCCTGGCCCTGGCCGAGCAGGTGGAGCGGGACGGCGGGCGAACACTGGCCATCTACCAGGAGCCCGTGGGGGACCGCTGGCAGATCTTCTGCCTGCTGCCCCTCGGCCGCGTGGAGCCCACCCCCTACCAGCGCGACCTCTCCCCGGCCCACGTCAAGCGTCTCCAGGAGGTCGTCAGGAAGGTGGACCGCTTCGTGGACCCGGTGGTGGTGGTCTCCCCCCGCCCCGGGCTCTACTGGACGCCGAACGGCCACCACCGGCGGGCGGTGCTGGAGCGGCTCAAGGCCTCCCGCGTGCCGGCCATCCTGGTGCCGGAGCCCGAGGTGGCTTTCCAGATCCTGGCGCTCAACACCGAGAAGGCCCACTCGCTCAAGGAGAAGGCCCTGGAGGTCATCCGCATGTACCGGGGCCTGGCCCAGGAGCACCCCGACGACGGCGAGGAGGACTGGGCCTTCCAGTTCGAGGCACCGCACCTGATCACGCTGGGGATGCTCTACGAGGACAACCGGCGCTTCGCCGGTGGCGCCTTCGCCCCGATCCTCCGGCGCGTGGACCGGTTCCTGAAGGGGTCCTTCCGCCGGACGGGCGAGGAACGACAGGCGCGCGCCGGCGCGGTCCGGGAGGCCGACGAGGCGCTCGGCGCCGTGGTGGCGCGGCTCAAGAAGCGCGGGCTCAGCCACCCCTACGTCAAGACCTTCGTCCTGGCCCGGACCACGCCGCTGACCCGGCAGCGGAAGACCCTGCCCTCCTTCGAGCAGACGTTCCGCCGGCTGGTGGCGAACCTCGAGGCCTTCGACGTCAGCCGGGTGCGCTACGAGGACATCCAGCGCTCGGCGCTGATGGCGGCGCCGGGCGGGGAGTAGCCCGGTGGCCCGTCCCCCGCGGCTGCCCCAGGGCGAGGTGGAGCGCCGGGTGGCCGCGCTGTCCGGCTGGTCGCTCCACCGGGGGCGGCTCCACCGCGAGTTCGTCTTCCGGGACTTCGCCGCCGCCTGGGCCTTCATGACCGAGGTGGCGCGGGAGGCCGAGGCCCTGGGCCATCACCCGGACTGGTCCAACGCCTACAACCGTGTGACGGTGGACCTGGTCACCCACGACGCCGGGGGAATCACCGAGCTGGACTTCCGGCTGGCGGCGGTGATCCAGGCCCTGGCGGGGCGGGCGTGAGCGCGGAAGGCGCGCCGTGACCGGGCGCGTGGCCATCGTCACGGGGGGCACCGGCGCGCTGGGCCGGGCCGTGGTGGCCCGCTTCCTGGCGGCGGGGGCCGCGGTCTGGGTGCCGTGGGTCGTGGCCGAGGAGTGGCGGACGCTGAGGGAGGCGACCGCCGGGGAACCCGCCGCGAGGCTTCACGGCGCGGAGGTCAGCGTCACCGACGAGGCGGCCGTCGGGGCCCTCGTCGCCCGCGTGGAGGGCGCCCACGGTCGGGTGGACGTCCTGGTCAACGCGGTGGGCGGGTTCGCCCCGGGGGATCTGGCGTCCACCCCGCTCGCCGAGTGGCGCCGCCTGCTGGACCTGAACCTCACCTCGGCGGTGATCGCCTGCCGCGCCGTGCTGCCCGCCATGCGGCGGGCCGGCGGCGGGCGCATCGTCAACGTGGCTTCCCGGGCCGTGGTGCCGCCCGCCGGCGGCTTCATCGCCTACACGGTGGCCAAGGCCGCCGTGCTCACGCTGACCCAGGCCCTGGCCCAGGAGGTCCGCGCGGCCGGCATCACGGTCAACGCGGTGCTGCCCAGCACCATGGACACCCCGGCCAACCGCGCCGCCATGCCCGACGCCGACCGCTCGGGATGGGTGCCCACCGACACGGTGGCCCAGGTCATCGCCTTCCTGGCCGGGGAGGCCGCCGCCCGCGTCACCGGCGCCTGCATCCCGGTGTGAGGGGCCTCAAGGCACGCCTGCCTCCGGCCGCACCCTTCCGCCCCGATGGGTGCGCCGCCCGCGAACGGGCGGCGTGAGAGCCCGCGGATCCGCCGCCAACCGGCAGAGCGGCACGACGGTGACGCGACGATCCAGCGCATACGGCCGGTCGCCGGGGTAGACCACTGTCAGGTGGTCCAGGTGCAGGTCGGCGAGCGCATGCCGCATGGATGGAGTCAGGCGCGGCGCGTCCTGGAACTTGACCTCGACCCCGTAGCGTCGGCCCCGCTTCGTCAGCAGCAAGTCCAGCTCGGCTCCCGTGTGGGTTCGCCAGAAGTACGCCGCGTCAGGACGGACGCGCTCGATCGCCTGCTCGATGGCGAACCCCTCCCAGGACGCGCCGGCCTTCGGGTGCGAGAGGATGTCACGCTCGCGGGCCAGTCCGAGGAGAACGTGCAGGAGCCCGCTGTCCCGGACGTAGACCTTCGGCGCCTTCACCTGACGCTTGCCGAGGTTCTCGTGCCAGGGCTGGAGCTGCCGCACCATGAAGAGGCCTGACAGGAGATCCAGGTACCGGCGCGCGGTCGGCTCCGACACGCCCAGCGAGCGGGCCGCTTCCGACGCGTTCCAGAGCCCGCCGTGATAGTGCGCGAGCATCGTCCAGAAGCGCCGCATGGTGTCGGCCGGCACCGAGATGCCGAGCTGCGGGAGGTCGCGCTCCAGGAACGTCTGGACGAGCTGCTGCCGCCACACGAAGCTCGCCTGCTCCGTCCGGGCGAGATAGGCAGGGGGAAAGCCCCCGCGGCGCCACAACCGGCCGAGCGCCGTCGCGCCCACCTCGTCCAGCGCGAACCCTGCCAACACCACGGTCTCCAGGCGCCCCGCCAGCGTCTCCGAAGACTGCCGCAGGAGCTCCGGGCTGGCGCTGCCCAGGATCAGGAAGCGTGCGGGCAGGGGCCGGCGGTCGGCCAGGACGCGCAACACCGGGAAGAGGTCCGGCCGGCGCTGGATCTCGTCGATGACCACCACTCCTCGCAGCGGGGCCAGTGCCATCATCGGCTCGGCCAGCCGGCCCAGCGCCCGCGGATCCTCCAGGTCGAAGTACGTGGGCGCGTCCGGCGCGACCAGGGCCCGGGCCAGGGTCGTCTTGCCCGCTTGGCGCGGGCCGATCAGCGCGGTGACTCGGGCGCGCCCCAGGGCGGCCCGCACCTCTCCCAGCCGCCGCATCCGCTCCACCATGCCGGGAACAGTACCATGAAAATTGAACAACGAGCTTCCGATTTTCGTGGTGTGAAGTCAGGGCCGCGGCGCGGGCGGCGGGCGAGACCGGCTCGCCCGTGGGCGGGGAGCGTCAGCAGGCCCGAAGCCTGACTCCGCGGGGAGCCTCCGGCGTGGAGGCGAAACCGCGTCCGGCGCTCCGTCATGCTCGCGTCTTCAGGGCCCGCCGCCGGGTGCCCGGCCCGGGGGCTCAGGCGCTCGGCACGGGGACGCTTCCCAGGGCGGGGGGATCCGGGGCGCGTGGCACTCCCGCGGGGCGCCGGGCTCCCGAGAGGGCGTGACGCCGGAGCCCCGGGCCGTGCTAGCCTGGATTATGCGCGAACGATGAAAGAAAACAGCCATCGAGCCCCTCAAGTGTGCGATAAAAGCGGTGTCGAAACGCTTTCACGCACCGCAAGGGGGAGGCCCGATGGCTACAGACTGTATAGCGCAACTGACCTTCCAGGGGAAGCACTTTCCGAAGCCGGTCGTCGCCCGCTTCGACGTGCCCCACGCCAGTTCGGACGGCGGGGCGATCCTGCTCAAGGCCCTGGACGGCGAGCTCGGCGTGACCCAGCGCCTGGCGGCGTGCGTGGCGGATGCCCGCCAGCCTGGCAAGGTCCGACATCAGACCCTGGAGGTGATCCGGCAGCGCGTCTTTGGGATCGCCTGTGGCTACGCCGACTGCAACGACGCCGCCCGCCTGGCCGACGATGTGATCCACAAGCTCCTGCTCGACCGCGATCCCCTCGCGGGCCCGGCCCTGGCCTCGCAGCCCACGCTCTCGCGGTTCGAGAACGCCGTCGGGCGACGGGAGTTGATCCGCATGGGACACGTCCTGGCCGACACGGTGATCGAGCATCATCGGCGGCGGCTCCGAGGACGGGCGGCGCGCATCACCATCGACCTGGATCCCACCGACGACCCCACCCACGGGCAGCAGGAGCTCACCTTCTTCAACGGCCATTACGACACCTGGTGCTACCTGCCGCTGGTGGCTACGGTGACCTTCAACGACGAGGCGGAGCAGTTCGCCGTGGCCGCGGTGCTGCGGCCGGGCAACGCCCCGGCCAGCCGCGGGGCGATCGGGCTCCTGCGGCGCCTGCTCCGAAGGCTTCGCACGGCCTTTCCCCAGGCGATGCTGCGCGTCCGCTTGGACGGCGGGTTTGCCAGCCCTCCGATGTTCGAGTTCCTCGAGGCCGAGCACGTCGAGTACCTCGTGGCCATGGCCAGCAACGCGCGGTTGGAAAAGCGCGCCCGGCGCCTCATGGGCAAGGCCCGGATGCTCTCCAAGGCCACGGGCCAGACGGCGCACCTCTACGGGGAGACGCGCTACGCCGCCCGGAAGTGGCGGCGCAAGCGCCGGGTGATCATCAAGGCCGAGGTCGTCCGGCATCCCGGCCGCGACCCCAAGAACAACCCCCGCTTCGTAGTGACCAACCTGGGGGACGCCCCGGAGACGGTCTACCAGATCTACTGCCAGCGGGGCGACGTGGAGAACCGGCTCAAAGAGCTGCATCAGGGGCTGGAGCTGGACCGCACCAGTTGCTCGCGCTTTCTGGCCAACCAGTTCCGCGTCCTGCTGACCCTGGCGGCCTACCTCCTGTTCCAGGAGCTGCGCCGGCGGGCGCAGGGCACTGCCTGCGCCAACGCCCAGGTCAGCACCCTGCGGGAGCGGCTGATCAAGCTCGCGGTGTGGGTCCAACGCTCGGTGCGCCGGATCGTCCTGCACTTGCCCGCCACCTTTCCCTGGCTGCCCACGTGGCGACAGCTCGCCCGCGCGGTGGGCGTGACCAGCTGAGCGTTCCGGGCGCATCCGATCGACGCCGGACCGCGGGACACGTCTCAGTCTCGCGGGCTCTTTCGGCACGCCCGCCAGCTCCTCAACGGACCCGTACAACCAGATCTTTCGAATCATCGTGCCGAAATCGCCTTGTAGCTTCGAAAACGAGTCCCTACGACCTGTTGTGAGCCCTTCGCGATCTTGCACGTGTGCGTTCATGAATGAAGCAGGCTAGCCGCACGCCGGTCATGAAGGTCAACGTGCGGTTGTTCGCCCGCTACCGCGA
>JBBIHL010000209.1:0-5977 GCA_037447075.1 Candidatus Eiseniibacteriota bacterium
ACCAAGCCGGACTGGGGTGACCCGGCCGAGATGCGCGACGGCGAGCTGCCGGTGGCGGTGGTCGTGCCCCGCGGGTTCGGCGACTCGTTCGGCGGGTTCGGCGGGCCGGGCGGAGAGCCCGTGCTGCTGCTCTCCGACAGCGGCGATCCCATCGCGCCGCAGGTGGTGGGGGGCCTGCTGCAGAAGGTGGCCATGACCGCGGCCCCCGACCTGCTCATGAGGAACGGGGTGGGGCAGCTGGAGCGCTACGGCGGCGGGCTCACCCCGCAGCAGCGCAAGGCCGTGGACGCATGGCTCCCGCAGCTGCGCCGCTACGCGGAGCGGGGATTCGCCGGGGACTCGGCGGGCGCCGGCGGGGCGTCCGGTGATTCCGCCCAGGCCGGCCTCGGCGGCCTGGTCGGCGTGAAAGTGGTGGACATCCTGGGCGAGACGAAGCGGAACCCGGTGGTGGCCTTCTACGCGGCCGGCATCGCCGTGATGTTCCTGCTCTTCATGTCCTCGGGCGCCGGGGGCTCGCTGCTCGACGAGGTGGAGTCGGGCACGCTCGAGCGGCTGCTCACCTCCAACGTGGGCATGACCGGCGTGCTGGTGGGCAAGTGGCTGTTCATCACGCTGCTGGGAGCCTTCCAGATCCTCGTCATGTTCCTGTGGGGGGCGTTCGCCTTCAAGCTGGACCTGTTCACTCATCTGCCCGGCTTCTCCGTGATGACCGCGGCCACCTCGGCGGCCGCCGCGGGCTTCGGCCTGGTGCTGGCCACCCTGTGCCGCACCCGCGCGCAGCTCGGCGGCATCGCCACCATCCTGATCCTCGTGCAGTCGGCGCTCGGGGGCAGCATGTTCCCGCGCTTCCTCATGACCGAGGGCATGCAGAAGATCGGCCTGTTCACCTTCAACGCCTGGGCGCTGGACGGCTACACCAAGGTGTTCTGGCGCGACGCGCCCATCGCCGACCTCTGGCCCCAGCTCCTGGTGCTGCTGCTCCTGATGACGGCCTTCCTGATCCTGGCGCGCCTGCTCGCGCGACGCTGGGAGACGGTCTAGGCGCGCCCGGCACCCATGGCCGGCGCCCGGCGCGTCCAGCTCATCGGCGTCCCGGTGGACCTCGGCGCCGGCCGCCGCGGGGTGGACATGGGCCCCTCCGCCGTGCGCGTGGCCGAGCTGGAGGCGCGGCTGGAGTCGCTGGGCCTCGAGGTGGAGGACGCCGGAGACCTGACCGTGTGCATCCCGGAGCGCTCGGCCGTGGGGGACGCACGCCTGCGCTACAAGGAGCCCATCGTGGAGCTGAGCGAGCGGCTGGCGACCGCCGTGCGCGCGGCGCTCGCCGCGGGCTGCGTGCCGCTGGTGGTGGGCGGGGACCACTCGCTGGCGATCGGCACCGTGGCGGGCAGCACCGGGTTCTTCGCCGAGCGGGGTCAGCGGCTGGGGACGATCTGGGTTGACGCCCACGGCGACATGAACACGCCCGAGACCACGCCCTCGGGCAACATCCACGGCATGGCGCTGGCGATCGCCCTGGGGCTGGGCGACCCCGAGCTGGCGGGGATCGGCGGCCGCGCCCCCAAGCTGCGCGCCGAGAACGCCGTGCTGGTGGGCGCGCGCGACCTGGACCCCGGCGAGCGCGAGAACATGCGCCGCTGCGGCATGCACGTGTTCACCATGCGCGAGGTGGACGAGCTGGGGATGCGCCGCGTGATGGAGCAGGCCATCGCGGCGGCCGGCAACGGGACCGCAGGCATCCACGTTTCGTTCGACATGGACTCGCTCGACCCCGACTTCGCCCCGGGCACCGGCACGCCCGTGATGGGCGGGCTCTCCTACCGCGAGGCGCACCTGGCCATGGAGCTGCTCGCCGACCACGGCCGGCTGGTTGCGCTGGACCTGGTGGAGATCAACCCGGTGCTCGACGTGCGCAACGCAACCGCCAGCCTGGGGGTGGAGCTGGTGATGAGCGCGCTGGGGAAGAGGATCTACTGAGGGTGTCCGAGTTCCGGTCCGTGGCCGCCCAGGCGTACAGAGAGGACTTCGCATGCCGCGACGACGATGCTCTACAGCAGCTGCTGAATCAGCTCTACGACTACCAGGACGACATCGAGACGAAGGTCCTTCATCGGTGCCGGCTCAATCTCTTTCACCGCCTCATGAGGGATCTGATCGCGCGCGGCGTGGTTACCTCGTTCGGGAGCGCCTTGGATATCGGCTGCAACGCCGGCTACTACTCCAAGATGATCGCGGACTTCGGATTCAAGAAGGTCGTCGGGGTGGACATCGTGGACGAGTATGTCCAGCGGGCCCGGAAGCACTTCGGCTGTGCAGACGCTGACCGGACGCTGGAGTTCCACACCATGAACGCCGAAGAGCTGGATACCAGCCAGCGCTTCGACTTCATCCTCTGCACCGAGGTCATCGAGCACACGTCCCATCCCGAACGGGTGGTCGAGAATATCAAGGCGATGCTCGGGCCTGGCGGCGTGGCGGTCGTGACGCTGCCGAACGCGGTTTCGCTACCGTACCTCTGGGCTCGGATGACACACGCGGTGAAGCGCAAGGCGATGGATCCGGTGCTAAGGGACCACCTTCGCTACCCTTTCCACAGGGCCACCAGGCTGTTTCGGGGGAGTGAGCTGAGGCTGGTGGGAACGACAGGCACCAACCTCATACTCTTCGGGCCTGTCCTGAAGGCGGTGTACCAGCGCCCCGGATTCTCGTGGCTCAACCGGTTGAGCTTCATGATGGCGCGAGCATGGCCCGTCAAGTACGTGAGCCAGTTCTTCTTCCTGGCGCTGAAGCGGGGCATGCAGCGGTAGGCGCACTCGGGCGTGAGTACTGCGAAGGACGCCCCCTGATGAGGGCGCCCTTCGTAAGGACCGAGGGCGGAATCGCCGGCGAGTGGTTGTTTCAGCGGTAACGCTGCTTGATCTCGCCCCAGCTGGACGATCTGCTGGCCGTCGGCGCCGAGGCGAAGACCAGCACACGGTCGTGATCGTAGTCTCCAATGAACGCGGTTCCATCGGGGGCCATTGCGACGGCGTGGTACCGTACTGGCCCATACGTGTAGCCCGGCACGTCTCCGCCCTGAGTCCAGAGAGGCAGGCCGTCCGTCGTGAAGCAGTGAAGCTGGAAGCCACCCCAATCCGTCAGGTACAGGCGGCCCACGTTGTCGGCTCCCAGCTGCTCGGCCGCCACTGCGCCGGTCGGGAACTCTCCCATTGGGGTGCCGCTGGGGGAGAAGCGCATGATCTTCCCCGCGTTACGCGCCGCGACGTAAAGAATCCCGTTCACGTACGCGATTCCAGTCGGGTGCGCAGCCGGCCAGTCTCCCAGCGGGACTCCAGCCGAGGAGAACTTGCGCACCCGGTCTCCCTCGTCATCCGTGACGTAGACGTTGTCGTGCTCGTCCACGGCGAGATAGGCGGACCTCCACCCGCCTACGAACCAGAGGGCGATGGGCGTGCCATCCGGGGCAAACCTGATGACCTGTGTCCGGTAGTAATCCGCGACGACAAGGTCACCGTTGCTCATCAGCCCGACGCCATACGCCTCAACACCGTAGCCAGTCATGAATGACTGCAAGAGCACGCCAAAGGGGCTGTACTTGTTCGCCACCATGGGGCGGGCGGCGGACACCGCATACACTGAGTTGGCATCATCAAGCGCAAGGCCCAGCGAGGGCCCCTGGATTTCCCAGGAGTACTGAAAAGCACCAAGCTGCGCGTGAGCCGGATGAGTGAGGAACACGGGCAGAACAAGGAGAGAGGCGACGAGGGAGACAAGGGTGCTCTTCATGGCGGACCTCCCCTCAATGAGGAACGGCACCTGCTACCCGCCGTGTCCGGCGCCGGGGGGAGCGACCGAACGCGACTGAACACACAGGACTATAGCCCAACTGCGCCAGCATGGTGAACGGCCCAGATTGCTTGGCTTGCAGACCGCCGCCAGGTCGGTGGAAGGTGCGCGGTTACGGCATCCTCGCCCCCCGCGGCTTCAGCCCCAGCTTCGCCAGCGACGACTCGAAGCCCTTCCCGTTCATCTGCCAGTACTTGAGCCGGTCGCTGGCGAGCAGCTCGGCCTTCTCGCCGTCGGAGACCTCCCACTTCACCAGCCGGTGCGGCTGGGCCAGCTCCACGTGGAAGGTCCAGGTGCGCCCGCCCTCGATCGCGCAGGTGAGCACCTCGACGTCGAAGGTGCCTGCGGGCACCTTCACCGTCTGCGCCTGCGCCGCGCGTGTGAGCCTGGCCTTCTGCCAGACGACCGGCTGGTGCAGCAGCCGGGCCGCCTTGAGCGAGCGGAGCAGCTGGACATCCCGCGTCTCGCCGAGCTTCAGCACCGGTCCGGCCAGGCCCCGCGCCCACAGCGGCAGCGCGTCCTCGGCCAGGCCGTCCGCCGGGTAGGCGAGCGTCTCCTGCCGGTCGGCCTCGCCGTCGAAGTAGCTGTGCGAGTGGTGGCGCACCGAGCCGGCATCGAACAGGGCCTGGGCGTAGACGTTCCCGCACCACTCCTGGGACGAGAACGAGATCTTGGTGACGCTCCCGGCAGCGCGTCCGTTCACCGCCCGGAGCGCGATGAAGGTGGAGGTCATCAGGTTGTAGTCGTAGATGCCGGTGGGGAAGTCTTCGACCAGGTTCAGCTTCATCACCGGGAACTCGTCGGACTCGGGGTGCTGGCCCGGGTCGGACTTCACCCGCAGCGAGTTCGAGAAGGTCTCGGTGACGAAGATGGTGACGGCCACGCCGTCGCGCTTCTGGCCGTAACGGGGCTGGACCAGGTCGTAGCCCGCCAGCTCGGCCATGCCGTCGCCCCAGCGCTGCCAGAACGCGCTGTCGAAGGCGGGCGCGTCGGCGGCATGCGCCCCCGAAAGCGGGAAGAGCGCGGCGGCCAGCGCGCACGGCAGCCAGCCGTTCCCCCGCCGCCGCGATGGCGATGGCGATACAGGCATATCGGACCTCCTCGGGCATGGGTCGCGGCGCGCGGCCGTGGTGGGCTGCCGCATCCCCCACTATAATGCCCGCGGGCAGCCTGCGTCCCGCCGTCAAGGGATGCGCGAGCAGCGCTCGCCCGAGGATTCCGTGAACGTCATCCAGACCCTCGGTCTCGCCCTGGGCGCCTCCTTCGCCTCGGGGCTCAACCTCTACGCCACGGTGGCGGCGTTGGGGCTCATGCAGCGCCTGGGCTTCGCCCAGCTCCCGCCCTCGCTCCAGGTGCTGGCCCATCCCGTGGTCCTGGGCGTGGCCATCGCCCTCTACGCGATCGAGTTCGTGGCCGACAAGGTGCCCTACGTGGACAGCGTGTGGGACGTGGTGCACACCTTCATCCGGCCGCCGGCGGCCGCGGTGCTCGCCTACGGCGCCCTCGCGCAGGTGCCGGACGCCTGGCGGGTGGTGGCCGCGCTGCTGGCGGGCGGGATCGCGCTGGCCTCGCACGGCACCAAGGCTTCGGCGCGCGCCGCGGCCAACGCCAGCCCCGAGCCGTTCAGCAACTGGATCTTGAGCCTGGGCGAGGACGCGGTCGCCATCGGGCTGGCCTGGCTGGCGGTGACGCACCCGTGGCTCACGCTGGCCGTGGTGCTGGCGCTCCTGGCGCTCTGCCTCTTCCTGCTCGTGAAGCTCTTCGGCTTCCTGCGGCGGAGCCTGGCGCGCCTGTTCCGGCGCGGAGCCGCGACCGCTCCGGCCTCGTAGGGCTGCCGCCCCCAACGGCGCGGCCGGGCAGACGTCGCGTCCGCCCGGCCGCCATCCGTGGGTTCGCCGCGTTCAGCGTCTGCCCGCCGGGGTCGAGCGCCTGCCGGTCCGGGCCTCCACGCGCTGGGCCACGAACTGTCCGCCCTCCTCGCGGTAGTGCACGGTCACGCGCCCGTCCTTCGCCACGTCTCCCACCTGCTTGGTGTCGTCGTCGCGAACGAACACCATGGTCCTGGGCGCCTTGCCGCGCTTCTCGACCGTGATGGACTTCTTGTCCATCGCGGTGACGACGCCCGTGAACTGGC
>JBBIHL010000210.1:0-5972 GCA_037447075.1 Candidatus Eiseniibacteriota bacterium
GGGCCCCGGCCGGCTCGTGGCGGCGCTGGCGGCCGCCGCGGCCCTCGGGCTCGGCTGGACCCCCGCGGCCGAGGCCCAGGGCCAGTACTTCGGTCAGAACAAGGTCCGCTACCGCCGCTACGACTGGCGCTACCTCTCCTCGGACCATTTCGAGGTCTACTACTACCCCGGCATCGACAGCCTGGCCTTGCGCGTGCTGGACCTGGCGGAGAAGACCAACCTGCGCCTGGCGGCGCTGATGGGCCACCAGCTGGTCAAGCGCGTCCCCATCATCCTCTACGGCTCGCACAACGACTTCGCCCAGACCAACGTGACCCCCGAGCTCATCGACCAGGGCACCGGCGGCTTCACCGAGGTGCTGCGCAACCGCGTCGTGCTGCCCTTCACGGGCTCCTATTCGGACCTGCGCCACGTGGTGGTCCACGAGCTCACCCACGCCTTCATGTTCGACATGCTCTACGGGGGGAGCGCCGGCCCGCTCATCTCGCGCGGCGCCTTCTTCTCGGTGCCGCTGTGGTTCGCCGAGGGCCTGGCCGAGTACGCCTCGCTGGGGATCGAGCCCAACGCCGAGATGTTCGTGCGCGACGGGGTGATCGCGGGCTACCTGGTGCCGCTGCCCTACGCCGGCGGCTACCTGGTCTACAAGGAGGGGCAGTCCGCCATTCACTACCTGGTGGAGCGCTTCGGGGAGGACCGGCTACGGGACGTGCTCCAGAAGGTCCGCATGGTGCGGAACTTCGACGGCGGCTTCGAGCGCAGCCTGGGCATGCCGGCGAGCCGGTTCACCGAGCAGTGGCACGAGTGGCTCAAGAAGCGCTACTGGCCGACCGTCGGTCACAAGGAGTCCCCGGAGCAGTTCGCGCGCCGGCTCACCGACCATCGCAAGGACGGCAGCGTGCTCAACATCGCGCCCGCCGTCTCGCCCGACGGCGACCTGGTGGCCTTCTTCTCCAACCGGGCGGAGTACACCGACGTCTACCTGATGTCGGCGCTGGACGGCCGCATCCTGCGGCGCATCATCCGGGGGGAGCGCAACTACCAGTTCGAGAGCATTCCGTGGCTGCGTAGCTCGCTTTCGTGGTCGGACGACGGGAAGCGCCTGGCGCTGGTTGCCAAGAGCGGCGGCTCGGACGTCCTCTACGTGGTGGACGCGCGAAACGGGCGCGTGCGCAAGCGCTTCAGGCTCCCGGTGGACGCCCTCTCCTACCCGGCCTGGTCGCCGCACGGCGACACCCTGGCGGTGGTGGGCATGAAGGACGGCCGCTCCGACCTCTACCTGGTGGATGGCTCGGGTCACGCCACCCGCCTCACCGACGACCTGTGGGACGAGAAGGATCCCGCCTGGTCGCCCGACGGCAGCCAGCTCGTGTTCTCCTCGGACCGGCCCAACCCGGTGGTGCTCCATCCGGATCCCCCGAGCGGGGGTTTCGGCGACTACAGCATCCAGACGCTCGACGTGGCGAGCCGGCGCATCCGCCAGCTGGTCAATACCGGCGGCATGGACGGCTCCCCGGTGTGGGCCCCGAACGGGCGGCGGCTGGCGTTCGTCTCCGATCGCGACGGGGCGCCCAACATCTACCTGTTCGACCCGCAGGACTCCACCTTCCTCCAGCTCACCGACGTGATCGGCGGCGTGACCAGCCTCTCGTGGTCGCGCCGCAACGACCGGGTGGTGTTCTCCGCCTTCAACGCCGGGGGATGGGACATCTTCGCCGTGCGGGAGCCGATCTCGCTCGACGCCGTGCTGGCGCGCCTCCGCCGCAGCATGCCCGGCTCCGTCCTGAGCTGGGACCAGGCCAAGGAGCGCGCCGAGACCGCCCCGCCGCAGGGCCACACCCAGGGGGCGCTCGCCACCTCGTGGCCCGAGTCGGTCACCGTCAAGCCGGACACCGCGCGCGCCGAGCTGGCGCGCGAGCCCGCGCTCACGGTGGCCGGTGAAGTGGACACCCTGCGCGCCGAGGCCGCGCGCGGGCCGGAGCCGCCGGTCTGGAGCGCCGGTCGCGGGGGCGGCCCGCTCCCGGAGGCCCCTGCCCTCAAGCCGCTCCCCGTCCGCTCCCCCCTGGTGGAGAGCGGCGGTCCCTTCGCCCTGGCGGACTCGGTGCTCGCGCAGGAGCCTCAAGCCTACCGGGCGCGCCTCTCCCCGGACTTCGCCACCGCCGGGTTCCTCTACGCCTCGGGCTTCGGCCTGATCGGCAGCAGCCAGCTCTACCTGAGCGACTTCCTCGGCAACCACAACGTCCTGATCGCGGCGGACCTGTTCACCTCGTCGCTGGAGGAGACCAATGCCCTCCTGCTCTACGGCTACCTGCCCCGGCGCTGGGATCTCACGGCGGGCGCGTTCCACTTCAAGAACTACTACTCGTCGCGGGTGACCACCTTCGGCGAGGAGTTCGCCTCGGCGCGGCTGTTCTCGGACCGCAACTACGGCGTGGTGCTCGGGGCCGCCTATCCGTTCGACCGCTTCCGCCGCGTGGAGTTCGGCTTCACGCAGCAATTCGTGGATCGCCGCTTCTTCGACGAGACCGTGTTCGGGGACATCGTGGAGACCGGGGCCGAGCGGCGCTCGGTGACCTCGCCGTCCATCTCGCTGGTCGGGGACAACTCGCTGTTCGGCTACTACGGCCCGATCAGCGGGCGGCGCTACGACCTGACCTTCGCGCCCTCGTTCGCCCTGTTCCGCAACGGGTTCAACTATCAGACGGTGACCTTCGACGCGCGCGCGTACTGCGACCTCGGGCGCCAGTACACGATCGCCCTGCGCGGGCTGTCGGGGGCCTCGTACGGCCGCGACGCCCAGCGGTTCCGCATCGGCGGGTTCTCGACGCTCCGCGGCTTCCCGGACTACTCGCTGATCGGGACGCGGGTGGCCCTGCTCAACGCGGAGCTGCGCTTTCCGTTCGTCCAGCAGCTGGGCATCGTGGGGCCCGTCCCGATCGGCGGGCTGAACCTGCGCGGGGCCGTGTTCAGCGACATGGGACTGGTGTGGAGGGAGGGGGAGCCCCTGAGGCTCACCGAGGTTCGCAACGGCAACGTTCGCCTGCGGGACCTCCAGGCCAGCTTCGGAACCGGGGTGCGCACCCTGCTCTACTTCCTGATCCTCAAGCTGGACGTGGCGTGGCGAACGGACTGGGCGAGCACCAGCCGGCCGAGGTGGCACTTCAGCATCGGGCCCGAGTTCTGACCGGGCGAGAGCCGACCCCACCGGCCGTGCCCGTGGGGCTGGCTCCTTGCCGGCCGCGGGGCGCCGCATCCCACGGGGCCTCACCGAGGCGTCGGGCCGCTCCGCCCACCCCGGCTCACGCGAGCCTCCGACTCGCCGGGGTGTGAACCCGGCGCAAGCGCACGGGGCCGGGCGGCTAGACGCTCCGGCGCCGATGCGATACCGTGAAGGGCTCGACCACCTGGCTCCGGACGCCCCCTACGCGCGGGACATGAACGCGACCCCCATTCCACTCAATGCGGCGCAGCGCGCGGCGGTGGAACACCCCGCGGGCGCCGTGCTGGTCGTCGCGGGCGCCGGCAGCGGGAAGACGCGGGTGCTCACCGCGCGGGTGGCGCGGCTGCTGGCCGAAGGCGTCGCCCCCCGACGGGTGCTGGCGTTCACCTTCACGAACAAGGCGGCCCAGGAGATGCGGGAGCGCATCCGGGCGGCGGTGGGGGGGGCGGCGCGCGACGCCTGGATCGGGACCTTCCACGCGACCAGCGTGCGCATCCTGCGCCGCGAGGCCGCGGCCGCCGGACTGGCGCCGGACTTCGTGGTCTACGACCGCGAGGACCAGGAAGAGGTGCTGCGCGAGGTCGTCAAGCGGCTCGAGCTTCCGGAGTCGCAGTACCGCCTCGCCGCGCTGGCGGCGCGCATCGGCGACGCCAAGAACGCCATGGTGTCCCCGGCCGAGGCCGAGGGGGAGGCCGCGTCCCCCTTCGAGCGCAACCTGGCGCGGGCCTATGCCCTCTACCAGGACCTGCTGCGGCGCCAGCGCGCGCTGGACTTCGACGATCTGATCGCCGAGACCGTCGGCCTGCTGCGACGGCTGCCGGAGGTCGGTGAGCGCTACGCGCGGCGCTTCGAGCACGTGCTGGTGGACGAGTACCAGGACACCAACCACGCCCAGTTCCTGCTGGTGCAGGCGTTGGCCCGGGTCCATGGGAACGTCTTCGCGGTGGGGGATGAGGACCAGTCCATCTACGGTTGGCGCGGGGCCGACCTGAGGAACGTGCTCGAGTTCGAGCAGGCGTTCCCCGGGGCCCGGCTGCTGCGGCTCGAGCAGAACTACCGTTCGAGCGCCTGCATTCTGCGCGCGGCCAACGCCGTCATCCAGCACAACCGCGCGCGGAAGGAGAAGACCCTGTGGTGCGAGCGCGAAGAGGGGTCGCCGATCCGCTTCGCGTTGTGCGCCGACGAGCGTGACGAGGCGCGCTTCGTGGCGCGCCAGCTGGCGGAGCGGGCCGCGGCCGGCGAGCCGCTGGGAGCGTGCGCGGTGCTCTATCGCACCCACGCCCAATCGCGCGCGCTCGAGGTGGCGTTGCGGCAGCTGGGACTGCCCTACCGCGTGGTGGGCGGCGTCTCCTTCTACCAGCGTCGCGAGGTCAAGGACCTGCTCGCCTACCTGCGGCTGGCCGTCAACCCGGCCGACGCGGTGTGCTTCTGGCGGGTCTGGAACACCCCGCGGCGCGGGCTGGGCGCCGGCCTGCGCGCGCGGGTGGAGGAGCGCGCGGCCCGGTCGGGGCTGTCGCTGCTGGAAGCGCTGCGGGCGCTGAGCGGCGAGGGCGGGCTGACGCGCGCGGCGCGCGGGGGGGCAGAGGTGTTCAGCGCGCTGGTGGAGGAGCTGCGCACTCGGCTGGCCGAGCCGGTGGACCGCCTGCTGCGCCGCGTGCTCGACGCCACCGGCTACCTCGACTTCATGGAGGACGGGCTGGAAGGCAACGCCCGCGACCGCGCCGAGAACGTGGAGGAGCTGCTGGGCGCCGCCGCCCAGTATGCGGCCCAGCAGCCCGACGGCGGGGCGGCGGGCTTCCTGGCCGAGTGCGCGCTGCTGACCGACGCCGATCGCCTGCCCGAGGGCGCGGACGCCTGCCTGCTCATGACCGCCCACAACGCCAAGGGGCTGGAGTTCGACCGGGTGGTGGTGTGCGGCCTGGAGGAGGGCGTGTTCCCGCATGCCTCCTCGCTGCAGGAGGCGGCCGAGCTCGAGGAGGAGCGGCGGCTGTTCTACGTGGCCCTCACCCGGGCCCGCCACGAGGTGCTGCTCACCGCCGCAGCCTATCGCCGGCGCCACGACGGCGCGGGGGGCGGGGCGGTCTCGCGCTTCGTCGGGGAGATCCCGCCCGGGGTGATCCGGCACCAGGAGCTGCTGCCGGCCGCTGCGCGCGCGGCGGCGGCGCGGGCCGACGGCGTTCCGGCCGCCTCGGAAATCGCGCACCGCACCTCCGGTCGCCTGGCCCGGGCGGTGGGTCGCGAGGTCTACCATGAGACCTTTGGCCGCGGCCGGGTGGTCGCGGCCGAGGAAGGCGGGGGCGACGTCAAGTTCGTCGTGCGCTTCGCCGACAACCAGGAGCGCAAGATCATGGGCCGGTTCCTGCAGGCGGTGCCGGATGGCGATTGAGCGTCACGAGGTGGAGCGGGTGGCGGAGCTGGCCCGGCTGGAGATCCCTGCCGATCGCCTGGACCGGGTGGCCCGGGAGCTGTCCGAGGTCCTCGACTACGCGGCGGCCCTGAACCGCCTGGACCTGGAGGGCTGCGAGCCCACCGTCTTCGCGCCGGCAGGCGGCCCGCTGCGCGAGGACCGGGTGGATGGCCGCCGGCTCCCCGCCGACGCGGCGCTGCAGGCTGCGCCCGAGGCCGAAAACGGCTTCTTCCTGGTTCCGCCGATCGTGGAGAACGTCAATCCGTGAGCCACGCCGAGCTGTGGCGGCTCTCGGCCCGCGCGCTGGCGGAACGCGTCGCCTGCGGAAGCGTGGCGCCGGACGAGGCC
>JBBIHL010000211.1:0-5945 GCA_037447075.1 Candidatus Eiseniibacteriota bacterium
GAGGCGTCGTCGAAGACGACCTCCCACGGCCCCGTGTCGGCGGTGCCGCAGGCGGGCGCGGGCGGCGAGGATGCGGACGAAGGCCCGTCGGGCCCACGGAAGAAGGGCGTGGCCGCGCCGGGATGCCCCGGCGCCGAAGGAATGGAGGCGCGAGGCCCCGCGCGGGGACCGCGACGGCTCCACCTTCGGGCGTGGGAAGGACAAGGGGAAGGGCTAAGTTGGACGCGGTGCCGCCTGCTGGAGCGCGGTCTCCGGGGGCCGGTCGTGGTGACCGGCCCCCGCGTCGTCATCCCGGGGAGGATTCGCGGTTGAGGTTGGGTCTCGCGGTGGTCCTGGGGTTGCTCGGCGTCGCCGCGCAGCGATCGGCGAGCGCCGGGCCGGCCGGGTTTGCCTTCCTGGAGGTGCCGGCGGGGGCGCGTGCGTCGTCCCTGGGAGGCGCCTACGCCAGCGTGGCCGAGGGCGTCGAGGCGGCCTACTGGAACCCGGCGGAGGTCGCCCACGCGCACGGCGTCCAGCTGCTGGCCGGCCACCACGAGTTCTTCCAGGGGCTGCGCCACGAGCAGTTCGCCGTGGCCGGCGGCGCCTGGGGCGGCGGGTACGCCCTTTCGCTGCGTGCCATGTACAGCGAGGGCATCGACGAGCGCGACGCGCTCGGAAACCTGCTGGGCTCCTTCGGGGCCCACGACCTGGACTTCGGCCTGAGCTACGGCCGCCGGTGGTTTCCCGGCGTGCGCGCCGGCGCCGCGCTCCACTGGGTGCGCGAGCGGATTGACGACGACGCCGTGAACGCCTTCCCGCTGGACGTGGGGATGGCGTGGGACGCCGCGCGCTGGCCCGGGCTGCGGTTCGGGCTGGCCGCGCAGGCGCTGGGAGCGGCTCCCCGCTACACGATCGACGGCGTGCGGGGCGACCCGGTGCCCCTGCCCGCGGCCGTGCAGGGCGGGGCCTCCTACCGGCTGCGGCTTTCGCCGAGCTGGAGCGCGCTGGGCGCCGCGGAGACGCGCTTCACGCGGGGGCGGAACGGTGCGTTCCTGGCCGGAGTCGAGGTCCAGAGCGCGGCAGGCGGGGCGGCGCGCCTGGGGTGGCGCGGCAACGACGACGCGGTGTCGTTCGGGGCGGGCGCGGGCTGGCGGCTGGGCGCCGTCAGCGTGGACTACGCCTTCGTCAGCTACCGGCTCGACCTGGGCGACACGCACCGGGTCTCGTTGCTCGCCCAGTTCTGAGGGGCACGGTCCGGCTCCGCCGCCGCCCCGGTGGGCGACTAGGCAGGCCAGCTGTCGAGGGTGAACCGCCCCGCTTCGAGCTTGAGGAAACTGAAATGCCGGATCCAGTCGCCCAGCAGGAAGAACTCCCGGCCCGCCTCGCGCCGTTCGTAGACGTGATGGAAGTGGCCCATGATCACCGCGTCGTAGCCGGCGGCGAAGCGAGGGGCGGCCACCTCGCGCACCAGGCGCTCGGCCTCCAGCGGCTGATCGCCCTTGGCGTGGCGGGAGAGCCGCGAGCAGGCATGGGCCAGCGGGATGCCCAGGTCGGGATGCAGCAGCTGGTAGAGGCGCACGCTGACCGGATGGCGCAGGATCCGGCGCAGCGCCCGATAGCCGAGGTCCCCTCCCACCAGCCCGTCGCCGTGGTGCAGGTAGATGCGCCGTCCTTGCAGCTCGAGGGTCAGCCACGAAGGGTGACGGCGGGCGCCCACCTCCCGTTCCAGGAACTCGCCCAGCCAGAAGTCGTGATTGCCGGTGAGGTAATGCACCTGAACCCCCGACTGGCCCAGGCGGCGCAGGGCGCACAGGGTGGGGAAGTGCCGGCGCGGGATGGCCGTGCGATACTCGAACCAGAAGTCGAACAAGTCGCCGGCGATGTAGAGTGTGGAGGCGGCTTGGGGCAGCCAGCCGAGGAAGTCGTGCAGGCGCCGGGTGCGCTCGGCTTCGGCCGACTCGGGTTCGGCCCCCAGGTGAGCGTCCGAGATGAAGAACACCGCGGGCGGCGGGGGCATGCCCGTAAGATAATCAAGGCCGAGCACGGCTCACAAGCGCGGCGGTCCGCGCGCGCGGCTGCGGGCGCTCGGTGCCCGGCGCCGGGGACCGTCGCCAGTTTTTACGGGCCCGTGACAACACCCCCCCTGCTTCCAGGTTCTAAACTAACGTCAGCGGGGAGGCAACGCGCCTCCCGCCCCACGTTCCCGGAGGTTTGATCATGCGCGAACCGCTGCGCCCTATGACGCGGCCCCGCAGCTACTTCTGGATAGCCGCGGCGCTCGTCGCGATCGGCGTCGTCCTGGGGCTAGGCCTCTCGGCCAGCCTCGACCTGAATCCGTCCCTCACCGCGGCCCGCCCCGGCCTGCCCGTCGCCTCGAGCTCGCCGCCACCCGAGAGCCCGTTCGTGGAGGTCGTGGACCGGGCGCTGCCGGCGGTGGTCTTCATTGACGTGCGCAAGAAAGCGGTCGCCTCCGACGGCGACATGAGCGGTCCCTACGACGAGTTCTTCCGCCGTTTCTTCGGCGACCAGCCGCGCCGTCCGCAGCGCGTTCCCAGCTCGGGCTCGGGCTTCATCGTGGACGGCCAGGGCTACGTCCTCACCAACAACCACGTGGTGCGCGACGCGGACGACATCACGGTCACGCTCAACGACAAGCGCACGTTCAAGGCCAAGGTGGTGGGCAGCGACCCGGCCACCGACGTGGCGGTCATCAAGCTGGAGGCTTCCCGCCTGCCCGCGCTGCCGCTGGGTGACTCCGACAAGCTGCGGGTGGGGGACTGGGTCGTGGCGATCGGCAACCCGCTCGGCGAGCTCCAGGGCACCGTGACGGCCGGGATCGTCTCGGCCAAGGGACGCAGCAACCTGAACATCTTCGGCGGCACGCCCGACTTCCAGGACTTCATCCAGACGGACGCGTCCATCAACTTCGGCAACTCGGGCGGGCCGCTGTGCAACCTGCGCGGCGAGGTCGTGGGCATCAACACGGCCATCAACCCGGGCGGTCAGGGGATCGGCTTCGCCATCCCCATCAACCTGGCGCGTCACGTGGCCGACCAGCTCATCGCCCACGGCCAGGTGCAGCGCGCCTGGCTGGGGGTCTCGCTCAACGAGCTCACCCCCGACCTCGCCGAGGGGCTCAACCTGGGCAGCACCGAGGGCGTGGTGATCACCAACGTGGCCGCGGGCACCCCCGCCGATCGCGCGGGGCTGCGCCGGGGCGACGTCATCCTCGAGTTCGACGGCCAGAAGGTGACCGACCTCCAAAAGTTCCGCCTCGGGGTGGCCGATACCCCGGTGGGCAAGCGGGTGCCCGTGCTGGTGCTCCGCGACGGGAAGCGCCTCACGCTCAACGTCACGCTCGGCGAGCGCACCCAGGAGGCCGTCGCCCAGTTCCAGCGCCAGCCGCGGGGCGAGACCCAGGCGCAGTCGGGCCTGGCGGTGCGCGATCTGGAGCCGGACGAGGCGCAGCAGGTGGGCGTCCAGGGCGGGGTGCTGGTCACTTCGGTGGCGGACGGCAGCCCTGCGGACGACGCAGGTATCCAGCCCAACGACGTGATCGAGGAGATCGGGGGCAAGCCGGTCGAGAGCGCCCGCGCCTTCGCGCTCAAGCTCAAGACCGCGGCCTCGAGCGGCAGGAGCGTCGTGCTGCTCGTCAACCGCGAGGGCAATACCCGCTTCGTTGTCCTCAAGTTGAAGAGCTGATCCCTCCGTCGCGGGGAGGCCGGCCCAGGGCCTCCCCGCCGCCAGGGACGGCGACGCCTTCAGGGAGGATCGCGCGCGCATGACTCGACGCCTTCTGCCCGTGCTGCTCCTGCTGGGCGCGGCGGAGCCTGCATTCGCCCAGCCCCCCGCCGCGGTTCAGCTGCGCGGGCTGCGCGGCTGGACCAGCCCACAGAGCACGCGGGTCGTCTTCGACTTCTCCGCCGCGGTGGCCTACGTGGCGCCCGATTCGGGGATCAGCGCGGGGCTGGTGGTGAGCGTGCCCGGGCTGGCGGTCGCCCCGGCGGCCGACGTGCCGCTGGCCCTGGCGGTCCACGACAGCGTCGTGGACAGCGTGTGGGTGGAGCCCGGCGGCGAGGGGGCGCGATTCCACCTGGCGTTCGCCGACACCGCGCCGTTTCGGGTGTTCTCGCTGGTCGGCGACGCGGAGAAGCCGTACCGCATCGTGGTGGACGTGACCCGGCCTGGCGGGGGGGCCGAGGTGGAGCGGCGCCTGCAGCGCATCGCCCGGCTCAAGCAGGACCGCAAGCGTATCGTCGCCGTGGACCCCGGTCACGGTGGCGAGGATCCCGGCGCGCGGGGGCCCTACGGGGTGCTGGAGAAGCACGTCACCCTGGCGGTGGCGCGGGTGCTGGTCAAGGAGCTGAATCAGATTCCCGGGATCCAGGGGGCCCTGACCCGCGACGGGGACTATTTCGTCCCGCTCCAGGGCCGCTACCGCATGGCCGAGCGGATGAAGGCCGACGTCTTCATCAGCATCCACGCCAACTCCTCGCCGCGGCGCAGCCAGCGCAACCGCGGCACCGAGGTCTACTTCCTGTCCCTGCGGGGGGCGAGCGACCAGTTCGCCGAGGACCTGGCCGACGTGGAGAACGCCGCCGATCTGGTGGGCGGGGTCCCGCCGCACGCCGAGGACGATCTGGTGTCCATCCTCTACGACGTCAAGCGCAGCTCCATGCTGCAGAGCAGCCAGGTGCTGGCCGAGAGCATCCTGGACCGGGTGGCCTCGGACCGGAGGCTCGAGTCGCGCGGCGTCAAGCAGGCGGCCTTCGTGGTGCTCAAGTCCGTGGAGTTCCCGTCGGTGCTGGTGGAGACGGCCTTCATCAACAATCCCACCGAGGCGCGCCTGCTGCGCGATCCCCGGTTCCAGCAGCAGATGGGCCGGGAGATCGCCGCCGGCGTGAAGGCCTACTTCGCGCGGCTGGGGGTGGACGTGGGGAAGGGGCCGCTCGGGACGGCCGCCCCCGCGGCGGGGCGGTAGGTGGAGCATCGCCTCGGCGAGCTCGCGTCCGCCTCGCGCCACACATGCCCTTGCGGCTGCGCGGCGGGCTCGCGGCAGACGCCTCCCTGCGGCCGCTCGGCCGCGCCTCCTGCGCGGCCTCGCTGAGGCGTCGGCTCGCGCCGCCTTCCCTGGCTCCCGCAGGCCTCCGACTCGCCGCAGGGAGGCGTCAGCCGCTCCGCCGCACGTGGTGTCGGCGGCGAGACCGTCCACCCGCGCCCCTCACGGCTCCGGGACGATGCGACCCTCCAGCCTGTAGGAGAGCGGCTTGCCCTCCCCGGCCAGCCGGGCCACGTGGTTCTCGAGCGCGGCCCGCAGGGCCACCTGGGTGTCGCGCATGCCGCGGCCCCGCGCGAAGGTGGTGTAGTGATCCCCGCCCTCGGCCATGAAGTTGTTGCACAGGACGCGATAGCCGCGCTCCGGGGACAGGGGTTCCCCGCGCCCGTCCAGCAGGGCCGTGACGCGGTCGCCGGGCGGGCGTCGCGAGTCGAAGCGGTAGCGCAGGCCGCTCACCTGGGTGACCAGCCCGCGGGCCAGTCCGCCTTCCAGCACCTCCTTCACCTGCGCCCCGGTCAGCTCCACCTCGACGATGGTGTCGTCGAACGGCATCACCTCGTAGAGCTGTCCCCGGGTGACGGTGCCCGCCGGCAGGTCGGCGCGCAGGCCGCCCGGGTTCATCATGGCGATCTCCGCCGGAACTGCGCCCCGCATGGCATCGGCCAGCAGGTTGCCCAGGGCGGACTCGCCGCGGGCGGAGCGGACCAGCAGGGTGTCGTTGCGGCCCACCGGGGCCGCCGCGACCCGGTCCACCACCGCCCGCCACCGCTCCACCCGGGCCGCCATCGCGGAGTCGGGTGCCAGGCGGTCGCCGTAGGTGCGCAGCCACCGGAAGTCGCTCTCCACCACCCGGCGGGCCGCCGCGTCCACCACCAGGTCCACGACGCCCACCGAGCGGCCGTGCGAGCCC
>JBBIHL010000212.1:0-5933 GCA_037447075.1 Candidatus Eiseniibacteriota bacterium
AGGCGATTCCCGAGGCCTCGCTCGAGGAGCGGCTGCGGTTGGCCCTCCGCGTCCTGCAGCCGCCTCATCGCCGGGTCGAGCACCCCCGGATCTCGGTGACCGGACGCGACGGGGTGGGTTCCGCCGAACGCCCCCGTAGAGCCGGGGAAGCCGCCTCTCCGGTGCTGTGATCACATCGGGAATGCACCCCGCGCCTCCTACCGCGTCCCCACCGCGTGCCGCGCCTCCCCCGACCGCACCAGGAAGTCGGGGTCGTACATGCTCCCGGCCCACGCCGGGAGCGCCGTGAAGTCGCCCGCCAGCTCGGGGCGGGTCATCCCGCGGCGGATGCTCGCGCACTTGGACCGATCCCGGCGGGACGCGCGGGCGGGACCGTGGGCGGGAGCGGCAGCGGCGCCAGGGTGACGGCCCAGCGGTGGCGAGGGCGTGAGCGGGGCAGACCTCCGAGGGCGAGCAGGCGGGGGCGCGACCGTGATGGGGAGGGAGCGCGCCGGCATCGCCGGGAGCAGGCTATCGGGGTGACCCGGCCGCCGCCACAGGCCGCCGCGAGGGGGCGCGGGCGACCCGGCGGGCCGGACCGTGGCTCGGAGCCGGGGATTCCGGCTGGACCGGCCGTCCGGACGGGCGTAGCGTTCGCTCCCCGCGCATGCCTTGCCCGGAACTTACCGTCGGGTGACGGGGCGCGCGCCGGGAACGAGGTCTCATGGACGCACGAAGCGCGGAATCGCTGCTGCACCTCGCCGAGGAGGCGGCCCCGGGGCTGAGGGGGCCGGATCCCAAGACGGTCCTCGGGGAGCTCGAGCGGCGTTACGCCGATCTGGAATCCGCGATGGAGTGGTTCACCGAGCAGCAGCGCGCGAACCAGGCGCTCCGGCTCGCCAGCTCGCTGGTCGGCTTCTGGATGGCAACCCAGCGCCTCGAGGAAGGCTCCGCCTGGTTCGATCGGGTCCTGGCCCTGCCCGGGGCCGACGACGTTCATCGCGGGCGCGCCTGGTTCGACGCCGGGTACCTGGTCTTCTGGAAGGGCGACGACGAGCGTTCGGCGTCGTTCCAGAATCGGGCCGTCGAGCTCGGCCGCCGGACGAACGATCCCACCGTCACCGCACTGGCGCTGGTGGGCCTGGCGCGGATCGCGCTGCGGACCGACGTCGAGGAGGCACGCCGGCTCTGTCGCGAGGCCCTCAGGCTGACCGAGGACACGACCGACCGGGCAGGGCGCTCCAGCGCGATGCACGTGCTGGGGGCCGCGGCGCAGATGGCGGGCGACTTGCTCGAGGCACGCAAGATCATGCGCGAGCGGATCGCTCTCGCGCGCGAGGTCGGAGACCTCGCGACCGTGAGCGTCGAGGCCAACAACCTCAGCATGGTCGAGCGCCAGCTCGGGAACCTCGAGGAGGCCGAGGCGCTGGCACGCGAAGCGCTGGACATCAGCCGCCGCCGCGGGGACCACTTTTCGATTCCGTGGAACCTCAATGGGCTGGCCGCCGTCGCGACGGACCGAGGCGAGCTCGAGCGGGCTGCCACGCTCATCGGAGCCGCCGACGCCGCGATCGAATCGGCCGGCTGGGCTTGGCCGCCCGACGAGCGGGCTCATCACGAGCGGACCGTGGCGACGCTCATCCAGGCCATGGGTTCGGTGGAGTTCGAGCGGGCGCGTGCCGTGGGGCGTTCGATGACGGCGTCCGAGGCCGTGGACTTCGCTCTCGGAACACGCTCGACCCCGTGATCGAGGTCGCCGCGCTCCCGCGACCCCGACGAGACGGATGTCCAAGGAAGGGGGATCGATGGACCACGGGCGGGTCGATCTCTACCGGGCGACCTATGGACAGTTCGCCGCCCCGGCCTACGCCGAGATTCGTGCCGAGACCTTCGGCGAGGACATCGGGCAGACCGGGTGGCTCACGACCGACGAGCACGACCTCTTTCTGTCATGGCTCGAGCTCGACCGCGACGATCGCGTCCTCGACGTGGCGTGCGGTTCCGGCGGACCCTCGCTGCGCGCGGCGCGGGTCGCCGGTTGTCGCGTTCACGGAATCGACGTTCACGAAGATGCCGTGAGGACGGCGCAGCGCCAGGCCCGCCAAGCGGGCTGGGCCGAGCGCGCGGAGTTCGAGCAGGTCGATGCCAGCAAGCCTCTGCCCTTCCCCGACCATGCCTTCGACGCGGTCGTTTGCGTGGACGCCATCAATCACCTGCCGGACCGTGCCGAGACGCTCAGGGCGTGGGCCCGGATCCTGAAGCCGGCGGGTCGCGTGCTCTTCACCGACCCCATCGTGGTCACCGGGCCGCTTTCCAACGCGGAGATCCGCCTGCGCAGCTCGGTGGGCTTCTTCCTGTTCGTCCCTCCAGGATTCGACGAGCGCTGCCTGATGGAAGCCGGTTTTCGCCTGGTCCAGAGGGAGGACCGCACCGAGAACGTGGCTCGCATCGCCCGCAAGTGGCGTATGGCGCGAGAGGCGCGCACCGACGAGCTGCGCCGCCTATAAGGCGATGAGACGTTCGAGGGACAGCAGCGCTTCTTCGAGGTCGCCGCGCGCCTGGCGGAAGAGCGGCGCCTGTCGCGGCTGGCCTTCTGTGGGCAACGTGTCGGATGAGCGAGAGCGCCTGACTCGCGGAGGCGGCACGGGTGCGCCAGGGGTCGGGCGCCCGACTCAAAGGTGGGCCGCGCCTCCTACCGCGTCCCCACCGCGAGCCGCGCCTCCCCCGACCGCACCAGGAAGTCGGGGTCGTACATGCTCCCGGCCCACGCCGGGAGCGCCGTGAAGTCGCCCGCCAGCTCGGGGCGCACCAGGTACTCGAGCACGGTCTCCCCGGCTTCCAGCCGGTCCAGGAAGAACGCCACCCGGTCGTCGCGCTCCTCGGCGTGCGTCCCCCAGGGCCAGTCGGCGCCCTGGGGCAGCAGCTGGTCCACCTCGAAGCCGGCCGGGCGCGGATCCTCCACGACCAGGAACGAGAGCGCCTGCGGCGCCTCGAGCGTGAGCCGCACCAGCACCTGCTCCCCCACACGGAAGGGCTCGCCCGCGGCGAGCGGCGTCACCAGGTAGCGCGGCCGCCCGCGCCGGTCGGCGGTGCGCTCGGCGCGGAAGAACTCGCGCGCCACCTTGAGCCGCTTCTCGGGCGAGGTGTCGGGGCCGGGGCTCGGCACCAGGGCGCGCGCCTCCCAGCCCCAGTAGACCACCCCCGCGCCCTCCTTGGCGATCGCCAGCCGGTTCTCGCCGCCGCGCAGCTTCGCCCCGGGGATCCGCACCCGCATCCCCGGGCCGCCGAACACGTCGGCGCCGCCCACCGCGCGCTCCAGCACCGTCTCGCCGTTCCACTCCACGCGCAGCCGATGGTCGGGCCTCACCTCGGCCGGGTGCGCGCGCAGGTAGTCGGCCAGGGCGATCGCCACCGGCGCCGTGGTGCGCGTGCAGCGCCAGTAGCGGCCGCGGCGCGCGCGCGCCAGCCAGCGCACCACGGCCTCCGCGCGCCGGTCCTGCGGGGCCACGGCGAGCAGGGCGGAGAGCGCGTAGGCGGTGTTCTCGACCTCGTCGCCGAACCAGCCGGAATCCCATCCCGGGTCGGGCGGCCAGTGCAGCCCCGCGCCGTCGCTGGCCGCGCGCGACAGCAGCAGGTCCAGCAGCGCCCGGGCCTCGGCGGCCTTGCCCAGCTCCGCGTGGGCGCGCGCTCCCAGCGCCAGCCCGGCCGTCCCCAGCTGCGGGCGGGCGGCGTGGAAGGCGAGCGCGAGCTGGTCCAGCTCCTCCTTGAGCCCCGGGAAGCGCTGCGCCGCGTCGGGGAGCGAGAGCAGCGCGGCCAGGTGCGCGACCACGTAGGCCTCGCCGTCGTGGCTGCGCACCTCGGCGAAGAGGCGCATCATGCGCCAGAAGCCGCGCGTGAGCGCGTCCTCCACCGGTCCGCCCGCGAGGCCGGCCCGCGACGCGCGCGCGAGCGCGTCCATCGCCAGCGCGGTCAGGTAGGGGTCGGGCTCGTTCTGCGGCCACCAGCCCCACCCGCCGTCGGGCTGCTGCAGGGCCTTGAGCCGCTCCACGAAGGGAGCGAGCTTCCGGGTCGGCTGCTCCCAGCCGGGGATCGCGGCCCCCAAGGGCTCCAGGGCCCGGAACAGGGCGGCCGCGGGCAGCAGCACGTTCGCCGTCTGCTCGGTGCAGCCCCAGGGGTAGGCCGCGAGGTAGTCCAGCGCCGCCAGGCCCATGGCGGCGGGCGACGGCGAGAGCTCCAGCCACAGCTCGCTCCCGGCGCGCACCAGGTCGGCGGGCAGCGCCGCGGTCACCGCGGCGCCGCGGCCCTCCAGCACGCCGGCCCCATGGGGACGCACGGGCACGGCCCGCGCCCGCACCGGCGTCCTCACCAGCAGCGCGTCCGAGTCCGTCCGGGAGCGGGCCCGGAAGGTGAAGTCCGCGCTCGCCGCGTCTTCCCGGGACAGCTCGCGCGCGATCTCCACCTTCCACTCCCCGCGCGACTCGCCCGACGGCGCCAGGTCCGCGCGCCGGCTGGCCGCACCCACCACGCCCGCCGCCCCCCTGGCCTCCACGGACTCCTCCACGCCCAGCACCGCTTCCGGAGCGCGGTTGTTCACCACCGTGACCAGCGTGGCCCGGTCGCCGGCCACGAAGGACCGCGGCCCCGCCAGGCGCGCCACCAGCGGCTTGGTGACCCGCGCCCGGGCCACGGCCTTGCCCACCAGCGTGCGGGTGGTGGCCCCCCGGCTGGTGAGGCGCCAGGTGGTGAGGTTGTCCGGCCAGCGGAAGGCCACCTCGCCGCGGCCCTCCTCGCCGGTGAGCACCGCGGGCGCCCAGTAGGCCACGTCGCGGAAGTCCTTGCGCACCTCCTCGCCCTCGCCCTTGTCGGCGCCGCCCAGATAGAGCGTGGGGAACGCCACCGCGGTCGTCACCCAGTTGGGGCGCCGGCCGTAGAAGACGTCGTGCGGGTCCGGGGTGCCGTCGGCGCGCAGCGAGTAAAGGGCCTCGTCCACCACCCCCACGGACACCTCGGCGGGGACCGGCTGGCCCCGGGCGTCGCGGGTCTCGATGGCGACGCGGGCGGAGTCGCCCGGACGGTAGTCCTCGCGGTCGGGCTTGAGCGCGATGGCCAGGTCGTGCCGCTCGGCCTCCACCGCCAGGTCGAGCACGCGGCTGTGCAGCTCCTTGCCCTTGCGCACGTGGAGCGCCACGAAGACGTTGGGCGCGTGCTCGGGGCGCAGCACGAACGTCACGAGCCCGGTGTTCCCCTTGAGCGGCACGATCCGGTGCTCGTAGAGCTCCCGGCCCTCCAGCGAGGCCAGCACGCTGCCGTCGCGCACCTCGGTGTTGACCAGCACCCGCACGGTGTCGCCCGGACGGTAGCGCTCGCGCTCGGCGATGGCCTCGAGCGTGGGATAGCGGTAGGCGTAGTCGGCCGCGCGCGCGTCGTAGACCCAGCACGAGCCCTCGGCCGTGATGCGGTTGCCCTTGGCGTCCTCGGCGCGGGCCCGCAACAGCACGTGGCCCGAGCGCGGCGAGAGGAGCGAGACGCGTCCCCGCCCCAGCGCGTCGGTGGTCGCGGCCGACGAGGCGAGCGGCCGGGTGGAGCGGGTGTAGCGGCGCTCGAGCGGGTTCCAGGCCTCCTGATCCAGGTCCACCGTGACGGCGGCCGAGACCGGCTTGCCGGCGTGGTCCTCGGTCTTGACCTCCACGACGATCGGCTGGCCCGCGTCCACCAGGTAACTTTGCGGGCGGAGGCTCACCGTGAAGAGCCCGCGCCCCATCACGGCGCTGCCGCGACCGCTCACCACGCGGTTGGAGGCGTCCGCCACCTCGACCTCCAGCGTGAGCCTGCGGTCGTAGGGCGCGCGCTCGGGCGCGAACAGCAGCGAGACGCGGCCGTCCACGTCGGTGCGCGCCTCGCCCGTCTTCAGCACGCGCCCGTAACCGCGCGGCTCCCCTTCCTCGCCGTCGTCG
>JBBIHL010000213.1:0-5869 GCA_037447075.1 Candidatus Eiseniibacteriota bacterium
TCTTCCTCGCCCGGCACGACGGCCGGCAGAAGATCCCCGTGGTGCGCACCGCGGTGAAGAAGACGCCGTCGTAGGCGGCGTCGGCGCGCAGGAAGGCGCGCCGCATCTCGGGGACCGGCGGGAGCGCTCGCATGCCGGTATTGTAGGGCGGCCCCGCACCGGCGCTCCACCGCGATTCGGACGGGGAATTCCGCAACGCTCGCGCCCCACGCCCGCCGCAGCCGCGGCGCCCAGGTTGAGCCCCCGGAGCCGCTTCCCTATACTGCCCTGCCGCTCGCCAACCGGAACCCACGCGCCGGGCGCGGCCCGGCCCGAACGGCCCACCAAGGAGCCCGCATGCCCCGCTTCAGCGGCGTGGACTTCTACGACATGGACTCCCTGCTCACGGACGAGGAGCGCCAGGTTCGCGAGCTGGTGCGCGACTGGGTCGAGGACCGCTACCTGCCGCTGATCGAGAAGGCCTACGAAGAGGCCTACTTCCCCATGGAGGTGGTCCCCGAGATCGCCCAGATGGGCCTGCTCGGGGCGACCCTGCCCGAGCAGTACGGCTGCGCCGGGCTCTCGGCGGTGGCCTACGGGCTCGCCATGCAGGAGCTGGAGCGCGGCGACTCGGGCCTGCGCTCGTTCGCCTCGGTGCAGGGCTCGCTGGTGATGTACCCCATCTACGCCTACGGCAGCGAGGAGCAGCGGCGCCGCTGGCTGCCGCGCATGGCGAAGGGCGAGGTGATCGGGTGCTTCGGCCTCACCGAGCCCGACTTCGGCTCCAACCCCGGCGGCATGATCACCCGCGCCGCCAAGGTCGAGGACGGCTACGTCCTCAACGGCGCCAAGATGTGGATCACCAACGGCACCATCGCCGACCTGGCCGTGGTGTGGGCCAAGCTCAAGGACGAGGACGGCCGGGAGGAGATCCGCGGCTTCCTGGTGGAGAAGGGGATGAAGGGCTACTCGGCCCCCGAGCAGAAGCGCAAGTACTCCCTGCGGGCCTCGGTCACCAGCGAGCTGATCCTGCAGGACGTGCACGTGCCCGAGTCGCACCTCCTGCCCGAGGGGCGCGGGCTCAAGGGGCCGCTGGGCTGCCTGTCGCAGGCCCGCTACGGCATCGCCTGGGGGGTGCTGGGCGCGGCCATGGCCTGCTACCACGCCGCGGCGGAGTACGCCAAGAGCCGCATCCAGTTCGACAAGCCGATCGGCTCCTTCCAGATGGTGCAGGAGCAGCTCGCCTACATGCTCACCGAGATCACCAAGGGGCAGCTGCTGTGCCTGCAGCTCGGCCGCCTGAAGGAGAAGGGGCAGGTCAAGCCCGAGCAGATCTCGCTCGCCAAGCGCAACAACTGCGAGGTCGCCCTGGAGGTGTCGCGCCGATCCCGCGACATCCTGGGGGCCAACGGCATCACGGCCGAGTACCCGGTCATGCGCCACATGTGCAACCTGGAGTCGGTCAAGACCTACGAGGGCACCCACAACATCCACACCCTCGTGCTGGGCGAGGCCATCACCGGGATCCAGGCCTACCGGTAGCCGCGGGCGGCTGCCGTCCGCCCTTCCCGGCGACCGCTCGTCCCGCCGTCTCGACCGCCGGTCCGCAATCGCCTTCCCCGCCGGCCGCGTCACGCGGATACTGAAGGCGTCATGAGCAAGCCAAAGACGAGCGCCCTCCCGCCCCTGACCGCGGGCCGCGTCCTGCGCCCGGTCGTCCGGCAGACGCTGATCGCGCTGCCCTTCGCCTTCTTCTTCGGCTTCCTCTTCGGCGGCGAGGCGCGCCACTACCTCGCGGCCCTCAAGGCGTCGCTCATCTACGCCTACGTCATCGGGGCCGCCATCGTGCTGAACAGCCGGCTGGTCGCGCCGCGCCTGGTGCCGCAGGGAGTCCCGCTGGCGGGCCGGCCGCTGGTGATCGAGGCCGCGAGCTACGCGCTGGCGGGGCTGCTGGGGTCCATGGTCGCGGCCATCCTCATCCACCTCACCATCTTCCCCGAGTACCTCGCGACCGGGCGCAACGTCGTTGCCGTGCTCCTCTACTCGCTGCTCTTCTGCGTGCTGTTCATGGCCCTGGCCTACGCCCAGGACTACTACCGCGGCTACCTGGAGCGGGTGCGCGCCGAGGAGCAGATGAAGGCCCAGCTGGCCCAGGCCGAGCTGCGGGCGCTGCGCGCCCAGGTGAACCCGCACTTCCTGTTCAACGCGCTGAACTCGATCGCCGCCCTGATCGCGGTGGACCCGGCGCGGGCCGAGGCCATGACCGAGCGGCTGGCCGAGGTCTTCCGCTACACGCTGCGGGGCTCGGGGCGGGAGCTGGCGCCGCTGGGCGAGGAGCTGGAGTTCGTGCGCGCCTACCTGGAGATCGAGCGCGCCCGCATGGGCGAGCGACTGCGCGTGGTGGAGGAGGTGGCGCCGGAAGCGCTCGACTGCCAGGTGCCGGCCCTGGTGCTGCAACCCCTGGTGGAGAACGCCGTGCTGCACGCCGCCGGAGCGCGGACGGAAGGGGGCACCGTGCGGCTGGCGGCCTCGGTGCGCGACGGCGCGCTCACGCTGGAGGTGGCCGACGACGGGCCCGGCTTCGACCCCGCCGCCGAGGGGGACGGCTTCGGCCTGCGCTCGGTGCGCGAGCGCGTCCGGGGGCTGGGCCCCGGCCACACGTTCGAGGTGGAGTCCTCCCCCGGCCGGGGCACGCGCGTGCGCGTGAGCCTGCCGGTGGTGGAGGCAGGCCAACGGCAGGGAGAGGAGGATCGAAGATGAGACCGAGACGCGCGAAGTGGTCATGGCTGGCGCCGGCCTTGCTGCTGGCGGCGAGCGCCGCGATGGCGGCGCCGGAAGGGCAGGGCAACCCGCTCGCCGCCGGCCTGGCGGCGCTGCGGCTGGGCATCGACCGCGGCGACGTCCCCACGCTGATGAAGGCGCGCGGCGAGTTCCTGGCGGCCTCCGCGGCGGACCCCAAGGGCGTCTGGCCTCACTACTACGTGGGCCTCGCCGACTGGTGGCTGGTGGCGATCCAGAGCTCCAAGGAGGAGAAACGCAAGGACGCCGAGCGGCTCGCCGACGAGGGGATCGAGCGCTGCGAGCGCGCCCTGGCGCTGGAGGGGCGCAACGCCGAGGCCCTGGCGCTCAAGGGCAGCCTGCAGGGGATGTCCATCCGGTTCCGCCCCGCCGCGGCCATCATGCTGGGCCCGGCGGCCAGGGAGAACCTGGAGCGGGCGAAGCAGCTCGCCCCGGAGAGCCCGCGGGTCTGGGTGCTCTCCGGCATCAACACGCTGCACATGCCGTCCTTCTTCGGGGGCGGCGCCGAGCCGGCCTTGAAGGAGTTCCAGCAGGCCGAGTCCCTGTTCGCGCGAGCGGCGCCGGCCGCCAGCGATGGCGCGGCCGGGCCGGACTGGGGCCGGGACGATGCTCCCCTGTGGGCCGGGCGGGCGCAGATGCAGCTCAAGTCCTACGAGGCGGCGCGGCGGAGCTTCCACCGGGCGCTGGAGGCCAACCCCAACAACGGCTGGGTGCGCTCCTCCCTGCTGCCCGAGGCCGAGAAGGCGCTGGCCGGCGCGGTGGAAGGAGCGAAGTAGCCATGCGCGCGCGCTGCGCGGGGCTCGCCTTCCTGCTGCTCGGGCTCGCCGCCGCCTCCGCCCGGGGAGCCACGCTCACCGGGACCGTGCTCGACCCCCAGGGCAAGCCCGTCGAGTACGCCAACGTGGCGGTCCCGGCGCTCAAGCGCGGCGCGGTGACCGACGAGCAGGGCCGCTTCACCCTGGAGCTCCCCGCCGGGCGGTTGACGCTGGAGGTGAGCCAGATCGGCTACGAGCTCAAGCGGGTGAGCGTGGAGGTCGCGGAACCCGCACCGGCCGCCGTGCGCGTGACCCTGCACGAGGAGCCGGTGGCGATCTCGGAAGTGCAGGTCTCGGCCTCCTCCTTCGGCAAGGCCGGCAAGAGCGAGGGCGCGGTGGTGCGCCGCCTGGACATCATGACCACACCGGGCGGCACGGCCGACGTGTTCCAGGCGCTGCGGGGGCTGCCGGGCATCATCTCGCCCAACGAGGGCGCGGCGCTCTACGTGCGCGGCGGCGACCCGCGCGAGGCCCTGATCCGGCTCGACGGCGGCGAGATCGGCCACCCCTACCACTACGAGTCCGCCTCGGGCGGCCTGTTCTCCGCCTTCAGCACCTACATGCTCAAGAGCGCGTACTTCTCCAGCGGCGGCTTCTCCTCCAAGTACGGCGGCGTGCTCTCGGGCGTGCTCGACATCGAGAGCTCGGACCCGGTCAACGCCCGCACCGTCTCGGTGGGGGCCAACCTGGTGGGCGGGGACCTCTCCACCTCCTGGGCGCTCGTCCCCGACAAGCTCGCCTTCATCGGCGGCCTGCGCCGCAGCGCCACCGACCTGCTCATCGGCCTCTACGGCGCCCCGAGCGACTACACCAGCTTCCCGCGGAGCCAGGACGGCGCCGGCAAGCTGCTGTGGCGCTACTCCCCCACCGGCCGCCTCGCCCTGCTCTACCTGGACGCCTCGGACAACGTGGGCGTGAACGCCGACTACCTGAACGTGGTCCAGGAGTGGCGGCACCGGGCGCGCAACCAGCTCCTGGGGGTGCAGTTCAAGCAGCTCGTGGCCGAGAAGCTGGCGCTCGGCGGCCAGGTGTCCGGCCAGCGCTTCCACGACCGCTGGGCCTACGGGGGCTTCGGCGGTACTCGCCGCGAGGAGAACGCCCAGGCCAACCTGGACGCGGTGTGGGCGGCGCACCGCCGCCACGAGGTCTCCTTCGGCCTCAACTGGCGCGACAACCGCGCCGCCATCCGCGCGGTGGACGCCGCCGACTCCACCGACCTGGCAACGGGCGCCCCGGCGCGCGTGGTGGACTACGACACCCGCGTGCGCTACCCCGGCTTCTACCTGGAGGACAAGGTCCGGCTGGTGGACCGCCTCTACGCCACCCTGGGCGGCCGGCTGGACCGCGCCAGCCGGCCGGGGGTGTGGACCGCCGACCCGCGCGCCGCGCTGGCCTACCTGATCGGCGAGCGCCAGTCGGTGCGGGTGAGCGCCGGGCGCTTCCACCAGCTCGCGGCCCCCGAGCGCCTCGACCCGGTCTACGGCAATCCCGAGCTGAAGCCCCTGGTCGCGGATCACCTGATCGCGGGCTACGAGTGGAAGAGCGACAACCTCAACGTGCGGCTCGAGACCTACCGCAAGGACTACCGCAACCTGGTCACCAACGACCCGCTCACCTACTACGCCAACGGCGGGAGCGGCTACGCGCGCGGGGTGGACGTGTTCGTGCAGGGCAGCGCGACCTTCGGCTCGGGCTGGATCTCCTACGGCTACCTCGACAGCAGGCGCCGCGAGCTGGACGCTCCGCGCCAGGTGCCCTCGTCCTACGGCGTGCGGCACTCGCTCACCGCGGTCGGCACCAAGGACCTGGGAGGGCACCTGCAGGCCGGGTTCCGGCTGGGCTACGCCACCGGGCGGCCCTACCGCCCGGTGGTGGGCCGCAGCTACGACGCCGGTCGCGGCGTGTGGCGCCCGGTCTATGGCGAGGTCAACTCGGCACGGCTTCCCGACTACAGCCGCCTGGACGTGCGGCTCACCCGCCTGTTCTCGCTGCCGGCCTGGGGCGGGCTGCCGGCGAGCAGCGTGTGCGCGCTCTACCTGGAGGCGCTCAACGTGCTCGACCGCAAGAACGTGCTCGAGTACACCTACAGCGACGACTACGCCGAGCGCCACGAGAGCCTCTCCTACTTCAGCGACCGCTACCTGGTGGGCGGCTTCGCGCTCACCTGGTGAGCGCGGCGCGGGCGCGGCGAGCCGGGAGGCGGCCTTGAGCGAAGCCCCGCTGCGCGTGCTGGTGGTGGACGACGAGCCGCTGGCCCGCCAGCGCCTGCGCCGGCT
>JBBIHL010000214.1:0-5835 GCA_037447075.1 Candidatus Eiseniibacteriota bacterium
TGACCACGCTGCCGCTGCCCCTGCTGGAGGCCCGGCACAGCCGGGTGGGGGACGTACGGGCGCAGCTCACCACTGGCGATGGCGTCACCGTGCAGGTCGTCCCCGGGGACACGGTGGCGCTGGCGTTCCAGGCGCCACCGATGGGCAGCGGCCTGGTGCGCGACCTGTTCCTGGTGTCGCTGGGGGTGTACTCCTCGTCTCGGCCCCCGGCGTTCGAGCAGCGCGAGAGCGGGTTGCCCGCGCGCTTCGCGCTGGAGCCCAATCAACCCAACCCGTTCGCCGGCGAGACCACGATCCGCTTCGCCCTGCCTGCGGCGGTGCGGGTGCGCCTGGAGGTCTTCGATCCCCAGGGGCGCCGGGTGGGGGTGCTGGCGGACGGGGACTTCCCGGCCGGCCACCACGCGGTGCAGTGGAATCGGAGCGATGGGGAGGGGCGCGCGGTGCGGCCCGGCGTCTACGTCTGCGCCATCCGCGCCGGCACCTTCCACGAGCGGAGGAAGATGGTCGTGCTGCCGCAGTAGCCGCCGCACGCCAAACCAGCCGGGGCCGGGGCGCACGCGCTCCGGCCCTTGGCACGATCCGGCGAGAATCCCTGCGGTGGCCACAACCCCTTGTGGCCCGTTCTCCGCCCCATCAAGCAATCCGCATCGCAACCGATACTCGTAGTGATAGGGTATCCCCCATGCACACCTACGACCTGGTCGTGATCGGGAGCGGTCCGGGAGGCCAGCGGGCCGCGGTGCAGGCCGCCAAGCTCCAGAAGAAGGTCGCGATCGTCGAGAAGCGCCGCGACCTGGGCGGCGTGTGCATCAACACCGGCACCATCCCCAGCAAGACGCTGCGCGAGGCGGTGATTGATCTTTCGGGGCTGCGCCAGCGCACGCTCTACGGCGAGTCCTTCCGCGGCAAGCGCGAGATCACCGTGGACGACCTGCTCTACCGCACCGAGCACGTGATGCACGCCGAGCGCGACGTGGTGAAGGCCCAGCTCCAGCGCAACGGCGTCACGCTCCTGGGCGGCGCCGCCCGCTTCGACAGCCCCCACGATGTGCTGGTGGACGACGACGTCAACCTCCTCCACCTGCGCGCCGACCACGTCGTGGTCGCGGTCGGCTCCACCCCCGGGTTGCCGCCGGGGCTGGAGGTGGACCACCACACGGTGCTCACCAGCGACGACATCCTCTCGCTGCCGCGCCTGCCCCGCACCATGACGGTGGTGGGCGCGGGCATCATCGGCGTGGAGTACGCCACCATGTTCGCGGCGCTGGGCGTGGAGGTCACGCTCATGGACAAGCGCGCCGAGCTGCTCGACATGGTGGACCGCGAGATCGTGGACGCGCTCACCTACCACGCGCGCGAGCTGGGCATGACGCTGCGCCTCGGCGAGGAGGTCGCCCGCCTGGAGCACGGCGGCAACGACCACGCGATCGTGGTGATGAAGAGCGGGAAGCGCTTCGCCACCGACCTGGTGCTGGTCTCGGCGGGGCGCCAGGGCGCCACCGCCGCGCTGGCGCTGGAGAAGGCGGGGCTGGCGGCGGACGACCGCGGCCGCATCGCGGTGAACGAGCACTTCCAGACCGAGGTGCCCCACATCTACGCGGTGGGCGACGTGATCGGCTTCCCGGCGCTGGCCTCGACCAGCAGCGAGCAGGGCCGGCTGGCCGCCTGCCACATGTACGGGCTGGAGACCAACAGCATCCCCGAGCTCTACCCCTTCGGCATCTACGCCATCCCCGAGATCGCCTGGGTGGGCAGCTCGGAAGCGCAGCTCACCAAGCAGGGCGTGCCCTACGAGACCGGGGTGGCGCGCTACAAGGAGATCGCGCGCGGGCAGATCCTGGGCGACCCCAACGGGATGCTCAAGCTGATCTTCCACCTGGACACGCGGAAGATCCTGGGCGTGTGGGCGCTGGGCACCCAGGCCACGGAGATCGTGCACATCGGCCAGGCGGCGATGGCGCTGGGCGGCACGCTCGAGTACTTCGTGCAGAGCGTGTTCAACTACCCCACGCTCGCCGAGTGCTACAAGGTGGCGGCGCTCGACGGCTTCAACAAGCTGCGCGCCCTGGGCGTGGCGACGGCGGCGAAGGGCGCGGCCGCGGCCCAGGAGTAGCGCGGCGGCCGGGCGCGAGCCGCGGCGTTCCAGCGTTGCCGGCCCCCCGTGACCTGATAGCTTGCCGGTGATGGACGGCACCGTGTCCCACGATCGGAGCGAGGAGACTCCGGAGGCCAAGGCGCGCTGGTTCCAGTCGCTGACGCTGGAGGAGCGCATGGAGCTCCTGTGCGCCTACACCAACCTGGCGCTCGCCGCCAACCCCGACCTCGCGGCCAGGCGCGATGCTGGACCGGCTGGGCGACGTATTCAGGTCCTTACGAAGCCCTGAGGTGAGGTGCGTCGTGGTGGGCGGGATCGCCGCCGTCCTCCATGGCGTGCCCCGTGCGACCTTCGACCTGGACATCTCATCGAGGCCACATCCGAGCACGCCGGCAAGCTTCTGGCGGGACTCCTCGACGCAGGGCTGGGGACCGCATCGTTGACCTCGGCCGAGCAGGTGCTGGCGAACGAGATCACCGTGTTCAACGACAGGGTTCGCGTGGACGTGCTGACGGCGCTGCCCGCGGTGAGCTTCGCGGAAGCCTGGGGCCGCCGCGAGACGATGCGCTACGGCGGCGTGGACTTCCCCCTGTTGAGCCGGGCGGACCTGATCGCGACGAGGCGGGCGACCGGACGCGACGTGGACCGCGAGGACGCGCGGCTGCTCGAGAGCGGGTAGGCGCGCGGGAGGGCGAGGCGCCGCCTACCGGTAGGCCACCACCCCGGTGGCCTTGAACGCCGCGTAGACCTGGCTTCCTTCGCGCAGGCCGAGCGCCGCCACCGCCTGCCGCGTGGTCTCCGCCACCAGGGGTGGACGGGTCCCGAGCACCACGCGCACGCGCTCCCCGAAGGGCGGCTCGGGGGCCAGCTCCACGACCGTGCCCCGGAACACGTTCTGTGCGCTGCCCGACGGGGCCTCCCGGTGCAGGGTGATCTCGCGGGGATTCACCGCCACGAACACGTCGCCCGCGCCGCCGGGGTCGGCCACGTTGAGCACGCCGTCCGCCGCCTGCACCTGGGCCATGCCGTCCGCGCGCCTCACGATGGCGCCCTGGAAGAGGTTCACCCCCATGAACTCGGCGACGTAGGCCGAGCGCGGATGGCGCAGCAGCTCCTCGCGCGTGCCGGCCTGCGTGATGCGGCCGGCTTCCATCACCGCGATGCGATCGCCGAACACGATCGCTTCCATGGGCGAATGCGTGACGTAGAGCGTCACGCACGGCAGCTCGGCGAGCAGCGCGCGCAGCTCGGCGCGCAGCTCTCGACGGGTCTGCACGTCGAGGGCCGAGAGCGGCTCGTCGAGCAGCAGCAGGCGCGGCTCCAGAACCAGCGCGCGCGCCAGGGCCACGCGCTGCTGCTGGCCCCCGGAAAGCTCCCGCGGCCGGCGCGCGCCCAGGCCGGCGATCCCCAGGCGCGCGAGCATGGCCGCGACCCGGCCGTGCGCGGCCTTGGCCGGGACGCCCTGCGCTCGCAGGCCGAAGGCGACGTTCTCGGCCACGGAGAGGTGCGGGAAGAGCCCGTAGTCCGCGGAAAGAACACCGATCTCCCGCCGGCGCGCGGGGACCTCCACGGCCCGCTCGCTGTCGAAGTAGACGGCGCCGTCGAGCGAGATGGCGCCGCGGTCGGGGCGCTCCAGTCCCGCCAGCAGGCGCAGCACGGTGGTCTTGCCCGCCCCGTTCTCGCCGACCAGCACGAGGGTGCTCCCGGGAGCCGCCTCGAGCGCCACCTCGAGCTGGAACGTGCCGCGGCGCCTAGCGAGCGTGGCGCGCAGCATCGGCCCTCCTCCAGAAGAGGCCCACGGGCGCGAGGCGCAGCCCGAGCAGCAGCGTGAACGAGAACACCAGCAGGATCACCGAGAGCGTCACCGCCGCTTCCAGGTCGCTCTGCAGCGCCACGTAGACGGCGAGCGGCATGGTCTGCGTCACCCCCGGCATGTTGCCCGCGAAGGTGATGGTGGCGCCGAACTCCCCCAGCGCCCGGGCGCAGCTCATGGCGGCGCCGGCCAGGACGGAGGGCAGCGCGAGCGGCAGCATCACCCGGAAGAACGTGAAGGCCTCGCTCGCCCGCAAGGTGGCGGCGGCGTCCAGGTAGCGCGCGTCCACCGAGGCCAGCCCCGCCCGCGCCGGGGAGACGAAGAACGGCGCCGCCATGAAGACCTGCGCCACGACCACGCCCAGCGTGGAGAAGGGCAGCGACAGGCCGAGCACCTCGAGCGCCCGGCCCGCCAGCCCCGCGCGGCCGAACGCCAGCAGCAGGGCCAGGCCCGCCACGGTGGGGGGCAGGACCATGGGCAGGTCCACCAGGACCTCGATCACGCGCTTGCCGGGGAAGTCGCGGGTGGCGAGCAGGTAGGCGACCGGGAGCCCGAGCGCGACGATGGCGGCGGTGGCGCAGGCGGTGGTGACCAGGCTCAAGCGCAGCGCCTGCAGCACCGCGGGGTCTCCGAGCCGGGCGACGAGGTCGCGCGGCGGGACGCGCGCGACCAGGCCGGCGACGGGCACGGCCAGGATGCCCAGGAGCGCTGCGGCGGCGAGGACGGCGCCCGCGCGCAGCGCCAGGGCGGCACGGGATTGCGGGGGTGGTTTCATCGGGAACGGCGTTCAGCGAGAGGAGGTCGGCGCGCGCCCGAGCGCGGCGAGCGGCAGCAGGCCATGCCTCTCGAGGACGCCTTGCCCCTCGTCCGAGAGCAACAGGTCCACGAAGGCGCGGGCGGCGTGCGCACTTGGAGCGTCCTTGAGGACGCCGATGGAGTAACGCGCCACCGCGTTCTGCGCCTCGGGGATCTCGAGCACCTTCAGCTTGCGGACCAGCGCCGGCGTCACGTCGGACCGGTAGACGATGCCGGCGTCGGCTTCCCCGAGCTGCACCTTGGCCACCACCGCCTTCACGTTCTCCTCCGACGAGACCAGGTTGGCGAGCGCGCGCTCGCCGAAGTCCGGCGCGAACCCGGGCGCGCGCGCCAGATTGAGCAGCGCCTTTCGCGCGTAGCGCCCGGCCGGCACCGTCTGGGCGGCGAGCACGAGCTTCACGCGCGGCCGGGCTAGATCCTGGAGGCTGTCGATCCGGGCCCGGTTGGCAGCCGGCACGATCGCCACCATCCGGTTGCCGGCGAAGACGGGCGCCGGGCCGAGCAGGCGGCCGCGCCGGCGCAGGAACACCATCCAGGTCTCGTCGGCGGGCGCGAACAGGTCGGCGCGCGCGCCCTGGTCAATCTGCGCCGCCAGCTGCTGTGAGCCGGCGAAGTTGAAGCGCACGCGCAGGCCGGGGCGGGCCCGCTCCAGCCGCATCCCCAGCTCCCCGAACGCCTCGGTGAGCGAGGCGGCGGCGAACACCTGCAACGTCGTATCCGCGGGGGCGGCCGGCGCGGGCGTGGGGGCCTCGGCGAATCCCGCGGCCAGCGCGACGGCGGCCGCGAACGGAAGTCGGTTCATGGTTGCTCCTCGCGGCGATGCTAGTGCGCCCCGGGAAAGCTCGCCAGCAGCGAATCCACGAACGGCGCCGCCGCCGCGGCGGCCAACGCGTGGCCGCGGGCGTTCCAGTGCGGGTCGGCGGGCAGCCGGGCTTCACCGGTCGTGGAGACCCGGCCGCGCAGGTCGAGTAGCGGGAGCCCCTCGAGCCGGGCCGATCCCGCCCACCAGTCGGCCAGCGGCGCCGGCATGGGCGCCAGCAGCAGGGCGAGCCGCGAGCCGTGGGCGCGGGCCTCGGCCGCGAGCGCCCGGAGCAGGGCGCGCGTCACCCGG
>JBBIHL010000215.1:0-5808 GCA_037447075.1 Candidatus Eiseniibacteriota bacterium
AGATGCGTGCTGGCCGCACCGACCATCAGGGCGAGGATCCCCAGTCCGGCGACGCGACCGGCGAGACCCACCAGGAGCGCGGCCGGGCCCACCAGCTCCGTGACGATGCCGACCGCGGCGAGCGGCCCGGGGAACCCCAGCGTCTCCGTCATCCATCGGAAGGTGCCCCCGAAGCCGTAGCCTCCGAACCAGCCCAGCGCGTGCTGGGCGCCGTGGGGAAAGACGACGAACGCGAGATGAGCCGCGCGATCAGCGGGGCCACGTCGTCCGAGGTGGAGAGGAGCTTGCGGAACATGGATGCGCCCTCACCCGGGTTGCGGGTTGCGGCCCCTGTGAATGGCGGCCACGCTCCTGGATGAATACGTCCGAGCCGCGGCGGGTTCCCGCGAGGAGCCACTCACGGCGCCCCCGGCGGGCGGGCGCGGCGCCACGCACGCTGGCGGCCCGATGCGGAGGGAGAGCGTCGGCGCACGAGTTCGAGCGCGCTCGATCATTCGAAAGTCTAGCGAGAAGCCCCCGCAACGTATCGAGTTACGGGGGCTCTCGAAGGTGGCTCCTGAGGTAGGACTCGAACCTACAACCCTCCGGTTAACAGCCGGATGCTCTGCCATTGAGCTACTCAGGAACCCAAGGCATGTCGCTGCTGGGGGCGACCGCCGGCCACGCGTGGCCGGCGCAGACCGGCGACTCTAGCTGCTCCCGCGCGAAGCGGTCAAGAACGCGCCGCCGCCCACCCGCTCTTTCACTTCCTCCGCTTCAGCTCCTTCTGGAAGAAGTCCGCCGTGCGCGCCCAGGCCAGCCGTGAGGCGTCGGCATGGTAGCCCCGCCCGGTCTCGTTCATGAAGCCGTGTCCGGCGCCCGGGTAGACGAAGATCTGGGCGCTGGTCTTGCCGGCCGTCTTCAGGCCCTCCTTGAGCGCCTCCACCTGGTCCTGCCCGATCCCCTGGTCCTCGCCCCCGAAGTGCGCCAGCAGCGGCGCGTCCAGCGATGCGAGCTTCTCGGGGTCGGTCTCAGGCCGGCCGTAGAACACCACGCAGGCGGCGATCTCCCTGGACTTCAGGGCGGCGAGCTGCGAGAGTCGCCCCCCCATGCAGAAGCCCACGATCCCGATGCGGCTCTTGCCCACCCGCGGCTGCGCCCGGAGCCAGGCGATCGCCGCGCCGATGTCCCCCAGGGCCCGCTCCTCGGGCAGTCCGCGCGCCAACTCGTGGGCGGTTTCGGGATTCCCCGCCACCTTGCCACGATAGAGGTCGGGCACGATGGCCGCGTAGCCCAGGTCCGCGAAGCGGCGGGCGATGCCGCGGATCTGCGCGTTGAGGCCCCACCACTCGTGGACCACCACGATGGCGTGCGCGGGCGCCCTGCCCGGGGGCATCACGACGTAGGCCGTGGTCGCCGCCCCCTGCGGCGCCAGGTCCACGCGCAGCGTGTCGGGGTCGGCGCCGGCCCGCGACGCCATTCCCGGACTCGCCAGCAGAGCGGCCGCGGCCCAGCCGAGCAGCCGTCGGTTCACCTCAACCTCCCTTGCAGAAGCCGGTGCGAGTGACGGACGTCCGCCTACTCTGCCTGGCGGCCGCAAGGGGGCGCAAGCGCGAATCGGGGCGCGCCCCGGCCGCCCGGGGCACGGCCCGAGGTCATGCCGCCTCCCGGCGGTCGGCCTCCTGGCGCCTCGCGCAGTCCGAGCAGATGCCGCCGTCGCCCGTGCCAGCTGGCGCGGCGGCCAGGTAGTCCTGGAGCGGCTGCCAGGTCCCGTCGGGCAGGCGCACCCGCCGGCAGCCGCGGCACAGCCACGCCCCGTCCTGCGCAGGACCTCCGCCGGCCCGGGCGCCCTCCGCTGGCGACTCCTTGCGCTCCGCGATCGCGGTCTGCAGCTCCGCCAGCTTGCGGCGCAGCTGCTGGGTGAGGGTCACGATGCGGATGCCGGCGCGGATCCGCGCCATCAGCTCGCCATGGTCGCATGGCTTCACCAGGTAGTCGTCGGCCCCGGTCTGCAGGCCCAGCAGGCGGTCGCTGATCTCGCCCTTGGCGGTGAGCAGGATGAAATAGGGCGCCGTCTCCCCCAGTCCGGTCTTCACCGACTGGCAGAGCTCCAGGCCGTCCACCTCGGGCATCATCCAGTCCGACACCACCAGATGCGGCTCTCGCGCCACGATCTCGCGCAACCCCTCCCGCCCGTCCGCGGCCAGGAACACCTGGAATCCCTCGGACGAGATCCGCTTGTGCAGGATGCGCTGGAACACGGGGTCGTCCTCGACCACCAGGACGCGGACCTCCGACGGGTTGGTCATGCCGCCCTCGGCCGATCGAGGAGCTGGCGGATCCGTGCCACGAAGGCGGCCTGGTCCACGATGGGTTTGGCCGCATAGGCGTCGGCCTGGCTTTCGGCCAGCAGGACCTCCGCGTCGCCCCGCATGGCGTGAGCGGTGGCCAGCAGCACGGGAATGTGCGCCGTGACCGGATCCCGCTTGAGCAGGCGCGTGAGCTCCACGCCGTTCACCGGCCGACCCTCGAGCCTCGAGTTGGCGAGCGAGACGTCCATCAGCACCAGCTGGACCTCCCCGCTGCGCGCCAGCCGGAAGAGCTCCGGCACGTCCTCGGTCACGGTCACGCGCAGTCCGGCGCGGCGCTCCAGGATGCTGCGGAACAGCTGGGCGTTGATCGGGTCGTCCTCCACCACCAGGACGTGGCTCATGCCGCCTCCCGCCGACGCTCCTCGGAGATCACGTTGAGGTGCCAATCAATGACGTGGGCCAGCAGCTTCGAGTTCTCGTGGACCACCATCTTCGGCAGCACGTCAATGACCAGCCCCTCCTTCAGCAAGCGCCGCTCCTCGGTATTGCGCGGATCCGGGAAGTTGGTCAGCACCAGCACCGGCACCTCGCTGCCCGTCTGGGTGAGCACCATCTCGCGCAGCACGTCGTAGCCGCTCACCTCCGGCATCATGAGGTCCAGCAGCAGCAAGTCGAATCCCCGGGGCTGGGTCCGCAACACGTGCAGGCACTCCTCCCCGTTGCGCGCCACCTCGAGCTGGAACTGGGTCTCGGGCAGCACCCGGCGCACGTAGGCCCCCACGGTGGGGTCGTCGTCGGCCAGCAGCACGCGGACCACGCGGCCGCCGCGGGGCCCCAGCACCTCTTCGATCTTCTTGAGCAGCGCCGCGCCGTCGATGGGCTTCACCAGGTGCTCGGGCCGCCGGGCGAAGGCGGTGGTCCGCAGCTTGTCCTTGAGCTCGGCGTCGAAGCCCGTCAGGAAGATGAGCGGGACGTGGCGCGTCTCGGGCGTGGTCGCCATGCGCTCGGCCAGGTCCCAGCCCGTGCGCAGGTGCGCCTCTTCCGAGCAGGCCAGCGCGTAGTCGGTGACCACCACGGCGGGCGCGTGGCGCCGAGCCAGCACCCACCCTTGCTCGGCGCCCCTGGCCTCCACGGTGCGGTATCCGTGGCGGTGGAGCAGGGCGCACACGAACTGCCGGAAGGCGGGGTCGTCCTCTACCAGCAGCACCAGCGGACCCTGGACGGGTCCCTGGATGCGCTCCAGCTCCTCGGCCGGCCGTTCTTCCACCTGGACGTCGCTCCAGATGGGCAGCGAGAAGTACATGCACGCGCCCTTGCCGGGCCCCTCGCTGCGCACGCCGATCACGCCGCCCATCAGCTCCACCAGGCTCTTGGAGATGGCGAGCCCCAGGCCGGTCCCGCCGTAGCGGCGCGTGGTGGAGCCGTCGGCCTGGGTGAACTTGTCGAAGATCACCTTCTGCCGGTCCTGGGGGATGCCGATCCCCGTGTCCACGATCTCGAACATGACGTGGCCCAGGTCGGGATGGGGGTTCGCCTTGAGGGTCACGCTGCCCTTCTCGGTGAACTTGATGCTGTTTCCCACCAGGTTCACCAGGACCTGCTTGGCCTTGCTGAAGTCGGCCCGCACCGCGACCGGCGGATCGGGCGTCAGGCAGCGCAGCGTGATGCCCGCTTGCGCGGCCTGGACGTGGGTGAGGGTGTAGACCTCGTGGAAGAGCCCGGCGACGTCCACCTGGCCGACCTCCAGGTTGAGCTTGCCGGCTTCGATCTTGGCGATGTCGAGCACGTCGTTGATGAGGCCCAGGAGGTGGCGGGAGCAGGCCAGCGCCTGCTTGAGGAAGTCGCGCTCCTCCTCCGGGGTCTGGCACAGGCCGTCCAGCACGAGCTGCAGGAACCCGATCATCCCGTTGAGGGGCGTGCGCAGCTCGTGCGAGGTGTTGGCCAGGAACTCGCTCTTCAGGCGCGAGGCCGCCTCCAGCTGGGCGTTGAGCTCCTCCAGCCGCCGGTTGGAGCGTTCCAGACCCTCGGCGAAGGAGCGGATCTGGCGCTCGGCCTCCACCCGGTCGCTCACGTCGCGCACGATGGCGGTGTAAAGGTGGGTCTCGCCCTCGCCCGCCTCGCCCAGCGAGACCTCGGCGGGGAAGGACTCGCCGTTCGCCCCCAGGGCGCGCGCCACGCCCACCGCGCCGGGCGGCGGGAGCGCCCCGCCGGCGGCATCCGGAGCCGCGGAGCCCCAGTGGAGGATGTCGCCCAGCGGGGTGCCCTCCAGCTCGGCGGCCGTGCGTCCGAACAGGCGCTCGGCCGCCCGGTTGCCGGTCCGCACCCGCGCGTCCGGGCCGAAGGTGAGGATGGCATCGAAGGCCGTGTCGAACACCGCCTGCACGCGCTGGGCGTGGCGGCGCGTCACCTCGATCTCGCGGGCCGCCAGGTCCGCGGCGTAGCGGCGCTGCCAGAAGCCCATCAGGATCGCGGCCACCGCCAGCGCCGCGCAATCGAAGAGCAGCAGCCCCACCAGCACCGACCTCATCTCCGCCAGCACCACCGAGCGCGGCAGCTCGCCCACCAGGCCCCAGCCCACGCTGGGCAGCTGGCGGGTGCAGACCAGCACCCGGCGGCCCCCGGCGTCGCGCGCGTCGCTGCTGGACTCGATGCCGGCCGCGGCCACCTCCGCCGGGCGGGCCCCCGGCGATCCCGGCGCCAGCGTGCGCGACTGGCCGCCGGGCAGGTCGGTGACGATCAGCGTCTCGCCTTCGCGCCGCGCCAGGTAGCCGCGCGCGTTGCCGGGGAGCCCGGGCCACTGCGAGAGCAGGACCCCCTCCACCCCGGGCAGCGGCGCATGGATCGCGAGCACCGCGCGGGTCGTGCCCTCGGCGGGGACCACGGGCAGCGCGACCACCGTCTCGAGTCCCCGCCACGCGCTGGGCTTGAGGTCCCCGACCACCAGCTCGCGGTTCCGCGCGGCCCGCCGCGCGAGCGCCAGGATCCCGGGCGCCAGCGCCTTGCCGCGGCGCGGCTCGGGGCTCACCATCACCGGGGTCTCGCCCACCACGATGGCCAGCTCCGGGAAGTTCAGCGCCTGCTGGGTCGGCTGCAGCGCCAGCGCCAGCTCGCGCCGGCGCTCGCCGCTCAGCTGGCCGCGCTCCGCCAGCCAGGCGGCCGTGCGCACGAGCTGCTCGGAGGCCAGGAAGCGCGCGCGGCGCCGCACCTCGCTCAGGTGGTTCTCGAGCTGTCCGCGCTTGAGGGTAGTGAGGCTGGTCAGGTGGCTGCGGAAACGCTCGGTGGCGTTGTGGAGCGCGGCCCGATAGACGCCCAGGTTGAGCAGCGCCACCACCAGGATCCCCAGCGCGAACAGGCCCGCCGCGGTGCGGCGCGCTTCGCGCCGGTGCTCGCCGGGCCGGTAGAGCAGGAAGGCCGAGCCCTGCCGGTCGCGCGCGGGCTCGACCGGGAGCGCGCCGGCCGCCGGCGCCTCCGGCCGGCTCCAGGAAGGGGTGTCGATCAGGCTCATGGAAGGAACGGA
>JBBIHL010000216.1:0-5807 GCA_037447075.1 Candidatus Eiseniibacteriota bacterium
CTACGACCGGGAGTGCGGATGGACCCTTCCTCCTACCTGATCCAGCTGCTGCGCCGGCACGGCCAGGAGATCTGCCGGGCGACGCCGCGCTGCAGATACACGCGGGAGAGCCGCATGTAGTCCTGCCACCCCCGCTCGATGGCGGCACGGTGCGCCTCCGAGACCGCGCCCACCACCCGCGCCGGCGCGCCGAGCACCAGGGACCCGGGCGGCACCCGCTGGCCCTCCCGGACCAGGGCGCCCGCCCCCACCAGGGAACCGGTGCCGATGGTGGCGCCGGACAGCACGATGGCGCCCATCCCGATCAGGCAGGCGTCCTCGACCCGGGCCCCGTGGACGATGGCCCGATGCCCGACCGTCACCCGGCTGCCGATGCGCGCCGGCTCATCCGCGTCCACGTGGACCACGGAGTTGTCCTGGACGTTGCTCTCCTCGCCCACCACGATGGGCGCGACATCGCCTCGCAGCACGGCCCCGAACCACACGCTCGAGCGGGCGCCGATCGAGACCTCTCCCACCACGGTGGAGCCGGGGGCCAGGAACGCGCTGGGGTCCACGTCGAGGCGCTCGGGCCACCCCTGGGTGCGATCCGGCCTCATGACGCGCGCGCCCCCTCGCCCACGAACGGGTTGCGCCGTCGCTCCTCCCCCAGCAGGGTCGGGGGCCCGTGGCCCGGTAGGGCGCGCACGCGGTCTCCCAGGCGGAAGAGCTTCTCGCGGATCGAGCGCACGAGCTGCGGGAACGAGCCCCCCGGGAGGTCGGTGCGCCCGATCGAGCCGGCGAACAGCACGTCCCCGACCCACACCACGTCCCCGCAGTGGAAGCACACGCTGCCGGGGGAATGGCCGGGGGCGTGGATGACGCGCAGGCGCTCCCCCCCCAGCTCCAGCTCCTGGCCGTCCGCCAGGTCGTGCACCTCGGGCGGCGCCTGCGCGGGAGGGAAGCCGAAGGCGGCGCCCTGCTCGCTCAGCCGCTGGAGCAGCGGGCGGTCGCCCGGGTGCAGGTAGTAGTCGCCGCCCAGGGCCTGCTGCGCCTGGCGCATGCCAGCGGCGTGGTCGTAGTGCGCGTGGGTGTTCAACAGGTAGCGCACCTCGAACCCGGCCCGCCGCACCGCCGCCACCGCCGCGTCGGGTTCGAAGCCCACGTCCACCACGGCCCCCTGCCGCGAGCGGGGACAGTGGATCAGGTAGGTGTTGTTGTCGAGCGGACCGAGGTGGAGCGTCTCCACGAGCAGTTCCATGTCAGATGACGTTGGCCTCGACCAGCGCCGCGTTCTCCTCGAAGCGCTCGGGCCGGAGCGGCCGGAGATCGAGCCGCGTGCGACCGTCCACCACCAGCTCGCTCACCAGCAGGCCGACCGCCGGCGCGTGCATGAAGCCGTGCCCACTGAAGCCGTTGGCCAGCAGCAGCCCGTCCACGCCCGGCGCCCACCCCAGGATGGCGTTGTGATCGGGCGTGGTCTCGTAGAGCCCCGCCCACCCCGAGGCCACCTCGGCCGCCTCCAGCGCGGGCACGCGGTGGACGGCCGGCTCCACCACGCTGGGCAGGAAGTCCCAGTCCAGGCTCTCGTCGAAGCCGGGTGGCTCGTCGCTCTTGGCCAGCCCCATGAGCATGCCGCCGCTCTCGCGGTGCATGTAGACCCCGGAACCGAAGTCCACGATCATGGGGAGCCGGTCGTGGACCCAGGGGAGCGGGCGCGTCGTGAACACGGTCCGCCGGACCGGGGCCACCGGCACCTCGACCCCCGCCCACGCCCCGATCTGCGCGGCCCAGGGTCCCGCCGCATTCACCACCAGGGGGGCGTGGATCTCCCCCGCGGCGGTGCGGGCGCCCTGCACGCGGGCGCCGCGCATCACCAACCCGGTGGCCGGCCGCGAGAACTCGAAGCGCACGCACAGGCGGCGCGCGGCGCCGACGTAGGCTTGCGTGACCTCGTGCGGGTTGCCGAGCCCGTCAGTGGGGCAGAAGGTGGCCCCCACCAGGTCGTCCACGCGGAGCTGTGGCACGAGGTCGAGCGCTTCGCGCGGGGTGAGCGTCCGGACAGGCACGCCCAGCTCGCGCTGCCGGGCGGCCTGTCCCTGGAAGGCCTCCCAGTGCTCGGGCCGGGAGAGCAGGAACAGGTAGCCGACCGGGAAGTAGGTCTGGGGCACCGCGAGCTCCTCCGGCATGCGCGCGAACAGCTCCACGGCGAGCTTGGAGATCAGGACGTTGGCCTCCGTCGAGAACTGCTGGCGGATGCCCCCGGCCGCCTTGGACGTGGACCCCGCCCCGGCGAACTTCTCCCGCTCGAGCACGACCACCCGGCGCACCCCGCGCCGCGCCAGGTGGTAGGCGATGCTGGCACCGATGCACCCGGCCCCGATCACCACCACGTCCGCCCGTTCAGCGGGCACGGGAGACCCCGCTCACAGGCGCCGCCAGGCGCGCTGCAGGAACACCGCGTCCTCCTCCATGCGCGGACTCTCGGTCACCAGCCAGCCCTCCACCCGGAAGTCGCGCAGGGCGCGCAGCAGCGCGCGATACGCGAAGTCGGACTGGCGCAGGGGCAGGTGACGCCGCTCGCCCCGCGGGCCGCATTCGATGCCCGAGACGTGGATGTGCATGCGGCGCAGGGCCCCCGGGCCCAGCCGCGTCCGGATCGCGTCCAGCATGGCGGCGAACTCCCCGTAGCTGTGGAAGCGCCCGGTGCGGGCGTGCTGATGGGCGAAGTCCACGCACGGATGGACGCCGGACTCCAGCATCTCGTCCAGGGAACCCGCCTGGGAGGGCTTCCCGGCAAGCTCCGGACGCAGGTCGATCTGCAGCCCCTCGTCGCGGATCGCGGCCATCAGGGCCTGCAGCTCGCCCCGCACGCGCGCGGCCGCCCCCGCGGGCGCCGGGTCCGCGGTAGAACCCAGCGGGGAAGCAGACGCTCCGCGCGCCGCACCACACACGCCGCCGGGCCGTGTCACGCCGGCGCTCGCGGCTGCGCGCCACGACCGAGGGCTCCCGGCACAGGTTGAGGGAGTATGGGGCATGCACGGTGAGCTGCACGTCGTTCTCTCGCGCGGCGCGAGCGATGCGCGCAGCGGCCTCGGGTCCCTTCCGGACCCCGTTCACCCAGGCCATCTCGAGGCAGTCCAGCCCCAGCTCCCGCGCCCACCGCACCCCCGCCCCGGTGTCCCGCCGCCGCGAGCTGCGCGGGATCCCGGAGAGCCCGAAGCGCAGGCCGCGCTCGCCGGTCCTCCGGCGGCCGGCAGTATTCGGGCGGCCCGGAGCCCTGTCAAGGCGGTGGCGGCGACGCGCGCCACGAGCGCGCCGTGGCCGACGCGGGTTCACCGCTTGTACCCGATCGCCCGCAGGAACTCCTGGCGATGGCGCCGGGCCGCGTCGTCCTCCACGCCCAGCGGCGGGGCGCCGTCCACCACACCCACGAGCCCGCGGCCCTGCTCCGTCTGGGCGACCAGTGCTTGCACCGGGTTGGCGGTGGCGCAGAACACGCGGCACACCTCGGGGCAGAGCTTGATCGCGTTGAGCAGATTGATGGGGTAGGCGCCCCGCAGCACCAGCACGAAGACGTGGCCGGCGCCGATCTGCTGCGCGGCCTCGACCGCGGCGGCGGTCAGCTCGGCGTCGTTGCCCTCCCGGCGCACCAGACAGGGCCCCGAGGCCTCGTTGAAGGCGATGCCGAAACGCGCGCCGGGAACGCCGGTCACGACCGCCTCGTAGAGATCTTCGACCGTCTTGATGAAATGCGCCTGCCCGATCACCACGTTGCATTCGGCGGGAATGCGAACCGGCACCACGCTCCAGTTCATGGACTTTCCCCCTTTCGCGCCCGAACGGCCAAGCTAGGGAGCGCCCCGGGGGGTGTCAAGCGGAGCGCCGCTCAGAAGGCCTGGCGGGACCCGAAGGAGAAGGCGGGACCGGAAGGCTCCCCCGCCCGCGCCGCCACCGGCCACGCCAGATCGAGGCGCGCCACGCGGCTCACGCCCTGATGGGGAAAGGAGAGCCGCAAGCCGAACCCGGCGCTCGTCCGCCAGCGTGCGTCGCCCGCGCCCGGACCCTGCCCGCGGGCCGCGTCCACGAAGGCGGCCGCTCCGACCGAGGCCAGGTTCCAGGCCGCGCGCACCAGCAGGATGCGATCCTCCAGATTGAGGCGCCACAGCCGGTGGCCGGTCACCTGCTCGGCATCGTAGCCGCGCAGGCCGCTCAGCCCGCCCACCACCAGCTGCTGACTGCGCGCCGGCCGGGACAGGGCCTCCCCGAGCGCCGCCAGCACCCAGGTCTGGTGCGGCAGGGCCTGGCAGACCACGCGGCCCCCGACGCTCGCCCGCCCTTCCACCAGCCGCGGCAGGGCGCGGCTCGAGGCGCGGGCCTGGATCGTCCAGAAGCTGGCTGCCGGCCAGGTCGGAGCGCACCCGCCCGAAGCCCTCGTTCCGGGTCCCGCCCAGCACGCGCGGGGAGAACCCCAACTCCACGCCGAGGCGCGGCCCCAGGTCGATGTCCTCGACCCGGTCGAGCAGCTCGACCCGCTCGCGCTGGACGAAGCCCGGCTCCCAGAGCAGCACTTCGGTGCCCACCCGACGCAGCTGGAGGTTCTCCTCCCCTCCGCCGAACTCCGGCGGCAGCCCGGGCCCGGGCGCGGACGGGCCGAAGCGCCGGTTGAGCAGCGTGAAGCGCTGCGTCCAGCGGATCACCGTGGAGCCGGTGCGTCGGCCGCTCCCCCACCAGGCCGCGACTTCCTCGAGCCGCTGGTCGAATTCCGCGGCCAGCTTCCCCGCCTGGAAGAGCGGGGCGCGGCTGGTCGAGCGCGCCCAGCGCACCCCCAGGCTGCGCGGCGCGTCCTCCGCGTAGAAGGGAAGCCCCAGCGACACCGCCTCCGCCGCCCCCTGCTGGCCATCGCGGGCCGATGCGGCCACCTGCCAGCGACTCCCCGCCAGGTTGGGATCCTCGTAGGCGATCCCCCGCGAGACGTCCCGGGGATCTCGCTGGTAGCTCAGGCTGAAGGCCTTGCCCCAGCCGAACAGATTGCGCTCGGAGAATGCCACCGAGCCGGCGCTCTCTCCCCCGCCGCCCTGCAGGTCCACCTCGGCGATCGTGCTCCAGGCGTCGCGCGTGCGAACGTGAACCCACACGCTCTCCCCCGCGGCGCGGGCCTGCACCGAGACCGTGTCGATGAACTCCAGCGCCCGCAGCTTGCGTTCGCTCTCGGCGCCGCGCGCGGGATTCCAGGCGTGTCCGGGCGCGAACAGCAACTCCTGGCGCACCACGGCGGGCCGGGTGTGGAAGTGGAGTCGGTTGGCGAGCCGGTAGAGCGGGGCCAGCCGTCCGGGGGGCACCGGGTCGTAGATGTTGCGGGGCTCCACCACGACCCGCTGGATGGGCCGTCCGGCCAGGCTGTCCGGCGGCCCGGTCTCCCGCGCCAGGGCGCCCTCTCCGGCCCCGGCCGCCGCCGCCGCGACCAGCAGTGCGCTAGCGCGGCCGGCCCGGGGCCAGGCGATCACGCGCCAGCTGCGCCTCTCCGGAGTGGGGGAAGCGCTTCACCAGAGCCTGCAGCGTCTCCTGCGCCTTGGCCTTCTGGTCGCCGCGCTCGAAGCACAGCGCCAGCTTGTAGAGCGCGGCCGGCAGCTTGTCCGATCCGGGATGGTCCCGCTCGAGCGCCCCGTATTCCGCCGCCGCGCTGTCGTATTGAGACTGGGCGAAGAAGCATTCGGCCACCCCGAAGCGCGCGTTGTCGGCCAGATCGTGCTGCGGATACAGCTCGATGAACTGGCGGAATCCGGCCATCGCCGCCGAGTAGCGCCCCTGCGTCAGGTCCATCGCGG
>JBBIHL010000217.1:0-5739 GCA_037447075.1 Candidatus Eiseniibacteriota bacterium
CGCCACTGAACCCCTGTGCCCGGCCGGGCCTGCTCGCCCTGGGCTCCGCCCTGTGCCTGGCCCTGGCGCCCGCCGCGCTCGCCGCCACCTATTACGTTCGCCCGACCGGGAACGACGCCAACTCCGGCACCTCGCCGACCTCGGCCTGGGCCACCATCGGGCGGGCGAACAGCGTCCTGCAGCCCGGTGACCAGGTGATCATCTACCCGGGCAACTACTCGCAGTTTCCCAGCCCGTCCGTCTCGGGCACCGGGCCCTCCGGCCGCATCACCTATCGCGGCGACCACCTCAATCCCGGCAGCGTCACGGTCCCGGGCGGCACCGTCTCCCGCAACTACGTCACCGTGACGGGGGTGAGCTTCTCGGGGACGCTCTCGTTCAACGAGCAGGCGCACCACGATTCCGTGGGGTATGCGATCATCAACGGCTCGCTGCGCTGGAACGGCTCCGACGACAACGTCTTGAGCCGCTGCCGGATCCCGCCCGGGGTGAACCGCCGGATGGTGCAGGAGGACGACCGGATCGGGGTCCCCACGCAACCCTCCATGGTCGCCGAGCGCAACATCATCGAGTTCTCCGAGTTCCACCTGGGATCGCAGATCACCGGCGAGGACCCCGTGCGTTTCCGCAAGGCGCGCAATTTCATCGTGCGCAACAATCGCTTCTATCTCACGCGCGACACGGACCCCTCACTCAACAGCCATCGCGAGTTCTACTACGTGAAGAACTGCCGGTTTTCCGACAACTACTGGGAGATCAACAATCTCCAGGATCCCAACACACACGGCCTGATCCACCGCGACAGCACGTCGTTCAACGTCTTCACGCGCGATACCGTGGTGGTGCGGGGCAACTATCCGACGGACAACCTGCTGACCTCGTCGGGCTCGTACAGCCGGACCTGCGTGGGCAACGTCTACGACAACTGCATCTTCATCAACCGCACGGCGCAGTCCCCGGGATTCGAGTACCAGAACGGCATCGGTTCGGACACGCTGCGCAACACGATCATTGCCGCAAACGGGCGGGCGCTGGAGCTGAACCGCGCGATGCGGAGCGACGGTCAGGGCGAGAGCGGGAATTCGCTCATTGACCACTGCACGTTCTACGGCAGCCCCGTGGGGAGCGTGATGGGCTTCTTCGCGGGCACCTACAACTGGACCGGGACCCTGCGCTTCACCAACAACATCGTCTATTCGGTGGGGAGCGCCTCGGGCGAGGCCGTCGCGCACACGTGGTCCCAGGAGAACGGCCGGCTGGTCTCGAACTACAACCTCTTCTGGTACGCCCCGTTCGGCTCGACGCCCGGTGACCGCGACATCCTGTGCGCCGACTGCGGCGGAAGCGGCTACTTCCGTCCGGGGCCCGGCAGCACCTGGTGCACGTCGCAGGGGCAGGATTGCAACTCCAAGCACGGCTCGCCCGCGTTCGTGGACTCGACGACCTCGCTCACGAGCTTCAACTTCAACATCCGGAGCAGCTCGATCGCCCGCGGCATGGCCTCCGACGGGACCGACGTCGGGGCGCGCCCGTTCGGGGCCGGGGGGCCGGACGGGACGCCGCCTGCGGCCGTGAGCGACCTGGACACGGTGATGGTGGCCGACCAGAGCGTGACGCTGGGCTGGACGGCGACCGGCGACGACGGGATGGTCGGCACCGCGACGGCCTACGATCTGCGTTTCTCGACCTCCCCCATCGATGCCGGCAACTTCTCTGCGGCCGCGCCGGTTCCGGTCCAGCCGGCGCCCCAGGGCCCCGGCACGTTTCAGACCTACGTCGTCCTGTCCCTCACCCCCAACACCACGTACTACTTCGCCATCCGCGTCGGCGACGAAGCGGGCAACTGGTCGGGCCTCTCGAACGTGCTCAACGTGCAGACCGCCGCGGTCGACGCCCTGCCGCCGGCGGCCGTACAGGACCTGACCTCGGGCTTCTGAGCGGATGCGCACCGCGGGGAGGTGCGTTCCGACTCCCGCGTTCAGGCCCCGCGGGACCGTGCCGTGCGGTGGTCGGCCCCGGCCCGTTGGCTCACCCGCGCCAGCAGCCGGTCCCTGCATCCCATGACGCTGTCGCGTCCGGGACCGGCACCGCCTGTCCTGACTCCGGGCCGCCGGACCGCGGGCTGGCTGGCGCCCCTGGGTCTGACCTTCCTGGGCCTGGTGATGGGCCTCGCGGTGGCCGAGGTCGGTCTGCGATTCCTGGTGCCGATCGAGCCGGTGTTCGTGGAGTGGGACCCGGTCCTGGGCGTGCGCCACCGGGCAGGCATGAAGGGGACCTGGTACCGCGAGACCCGCGCCCCGGTGCGGGTGGAGCTCAACTCGCTCGGCTTCCGCAACGGTCCCCTGGAGCGCCGCAAGCCGGCCGGGACGGTCCGCGTCTTGATGCTCGGCGACTCCTATCTGGAGGGCATGCAGATTCCCTTCCACCAGCTGGTCTCGGAGCGCCTCCGCGTGCGGCTGCAGCAGGCGATGCCCGCGAAGCGCGTGGAGGTCCTCAACGGGGGCGTGGCCGGCTGGGGTCAGTCCGAGCAGTCGCTCTACCTGGCGCAGCGGGCCTGGCCGTACGAGCCCGACCTGGTGGTGTCCTTCCTCAACCTGGGGAACGACCTGCGCGACAACTGGTACAGGACCGGCTCGCCGGTGCGCCCGTCCTACGAGCTGCGCGGCGACAGCCTGGTCCTGCACCCGCCCTTCCTGCCGCCCTGGAAGATCTTCCTGCGCGATCGGGTGCTGGCGCACCTGGCGATCCCCAAGCTGGTGCGGATGTACTTCATCCATCGCTTCGAATGGGCCCGCCTGTGGGCGGTGAAGCAGGGGCTGATCCTGCGCAACGTGGGCAAGCCCCGCAGCCGCGAGGAGGAGGACGCCGTGCTCGAGATCGGGCGCCGGCTCTATGGGCGCATGGCCGCCGAGTGCGCCCGGCACCGGGTGCCGCTGGTGGTGCTCCAGTTCCCCTACGGGCTCCAGCTCGTGCGCTTCTACCCCGACACCAGCTATACCTCCTCCAAGCTCCGCCGCGGGGCCCCGGGAGCCTCCCAGCCCTACGAGTACCTCGGCGAGGAGATGGCGAGGTTCTTCCTGCGCTCGGGCATGAGCTTCGTGCGGGCGGATTCCGCGTTCGCCGCCGCGGTGAGTCGGGGCGACACGCTCTACATTGACTTCGACGGGCACTGGACCGCGCGCGGGCATGACGTCGCGGCCTCGCTGCTCGCGGAGCACATCCTCTCGCGCGGGCTCCTGCCAGGGACGGACCCGCCGGCCGGGGGCGCGATCCGCTAGTAGCGCCCCTCCTCCGTCTCCCCGCCGTCACCGCGTTTTCGCAACGCGGCCCGGACCTGGTGCGACCACGCTTCCAGACGGTCGCCCAGGCCCCCCGCCGCGCCGCCCGCCAGCCAGCAATGCATCGGCACGCGCTGCCCCATGCTCCCCGCCACCTCCCGCTTGAACGTGGTGTCCCCGCCCAGGTTCAGCCAGCGGTGCCCCAGGTCGCGACCTAATCGCAGCTCCTCGTAGGACACCAGCGCGTAGGCGCCGTCCTTGCGCGCGAGTGGCGTGCTCGCCGCGGTGCGACCCTCGAGCATGCCCCCCGGCCACACGCCGTCGCCGCTGCCGGTCTCGATGATGCCGTTCTTGGCGCCCACCACCAGCCACATCCAGGGCAGCTCCCACTCCCGCCACAGCTCGCCCGGCCCCGGTCGGGCGTCGGCGCTGCCCGGCACCCGGATGCCGTGGCGGGCGTAGGTCTCGCGCTGGATGAGCCAGAAGGCCTTGAACTGATCGGGGCTCCGCGCCACGAACACCTCGTACCGCTCGCGCTGGGCACGCTGCACCATGCGACGCTTGCCCTTGTTCATGGCCTTGAGGAACTCGTCGTCGGAGTGCTCCAGGGACTGGATCAGCGTGGTCGCGGCCCGGTAGCTGGCGACGCCGGCGGGGGCGGGAACCGGGAAGAAGCAGCGCAGCCGCCGCCCACCGGCCAGCCGCCGCGCGTGGGCGAAGAGCCACCGCGCCTCTTCGCCCGACATTCCGACGGGTCCGCGGCGGCCGGCGTCCTCGATCACCGCCTGCCAGCGCCACTTCCACCCGCACGCCCAGCCGCCCTTCGCTTCCCGCAGGACCAGGGCGCCGGCGCGGCCGCCCTCGTCGAGCAGCGCAGCCAGGGCGGGCCGGCCCCGGGCCGCCTCCCACGACAGATAGACGGGATCCAGGCTGAAATTGGCGTGGGGCGCCCGGGACAGGCGCTCCCGCCAGGCCTGCTCGAAGCCGGGATCGAGCGGCTCGCACGTATCCCAGCGCCGCACGCCTATGGCCGCGATCCCCCGGGCGTCCGATCCGACGGCGGGCGCCGGCCGACCGCGATCAACCGCCGCCCGCTCCCGGCCAGCAGGGGCAGACGCGAGCACCAGACCTCGAGCCCGGCCCAGCGCGGGGCCAGGCGGCGCGTGAGGCGGCCGGGGAGCACGATCGCCGCGTGCAGCGACACCCCGCGGAAGCCCGCCTCCTCCAGGGCCAGGCCGAGCTCCCCGGGGGTGAACTGGTACTGGTAGGTGCCGCCGTGCAGGAAGGCCTCCTTGGGAACCTCGGAGCGGCGATTCCAGCAGGGGACCTCCACCACGCAGCGGCCGCCCGGTTTCAGCACGTCGTGGAAGGCGCGCAGCGCGGCGAGCCGCTGGGCCTGGGAAGGAACGTGCGGCAGCACGGCGACCGAGTAGACCAGGTCGAAGGGCCCCAGCGAGCGCGGCAGCTGGCACACGTCGGCGACCACCGTCTCGAGGTTGCTGATCCCGCGCGCGCGGCCCGCGGCGGCCAGCCGCTCGAGCGCCCGCTCCGAGAAGTCCACGCACACCAGCCGCCGCACCCGGGGCGCCACCACGAGCGACTGCCGGCCGACCCCGGCGCCCGCCTCCAGGGCGTCCTCCCCCCCGCCGAGGCGGAGATGGTGCAGCAGCGTCAGCTCCTCGGCCCGATAGCGGAACGCGCTCATCGCGGAGCGCACGCTCTCCAGGTAGGTCTCCGCTCCACGATCGCGGCCCGCGCGCTCCCTCCGCTTGAGCGCCTCGATCTCGTCGGGCGCGAGGGCGTCGGCGGAGAACGGCTTCCTCGGCAGTTCGCTCATCTCGCCCTTTCGTGGCGGGTGGCTGGCGGACGGGTGACGCGGGGCAGATTAAACGGAAGACGCGGTGGCCCGCCAGCCGGGCTAGGGGGGCGCAGCGCCCGGGTCGTGGAACACCACCCGGTTCTTGGGCGGGCGCTTGGCCTGGAGCAGCGCCTGATTGGCGCAGCGCCACAGCTCCTGGGCGCTGGGTGCGTCCCGGGGGTAGAGGGCCACGCCCATGCTGACCGTCACCCAGCGCTCGTGCATGCGGCGGTCGAGGCCCTCCAGCCGCAGCGGGAGGCGCTGCACCGCCGCGCGCAGGCGTTCGCAGACCGCTCGCGCGCCCTCCTCCTCCACGGGCGCGGCGAGCAGGAGGGCGAACTCCTCGCCCCCCCAACGGGCCACCGTGTCGAAGGGGCGCACGTCGCGGCGCAGCGCCTGCGCCACGCGCACGAGCACCTCGTTGCCCGCCTGATAGCCGAACGCGGTGTTCATCGCCTTGAAGTCGTCAATGTCCGCGATGCACAGGGCGAACGAGGCGCGCTCGCGCTGGGCGCGGGCCATCTCGCTGCGCAGCTGAAGGTCGAAATAGGAACGGTTGTAGGCGCCGGTGAGCGGGTCAATGAAGACCAGCTGCTCGATGCG